>JAMBLK010000231.1 GCA_023336855.1 Actinomycetes bacterium | reverse complement strand
CTCATCGAAGACGAGAACACGTACACGTTCGTCGTCGACCGGCGATCGAACAAGACCGAGATCAAACAGGCCATCGCGACGATCTTCGATGTGAAGGTCGTTTCCGTGAACACGATCAACCGCAAGGGCAAGCTCAAGCGAACCGGCTACATGCTCGGTAAGCGCAAGGACACCAAGCGTGCCCTCGTGAAGCTCGCCGACGGCGACAAGATCGACATCTTCGAGGTATAGCGACATGGGTGTAAAGAAACTCAAGCCAACCTCGCCGGGCCGCCGGTTCCAGACCGTCTCCGACTTCGAGACCATCACGAAGTCGAAGCCGGAGAAGAGCCTCCTGGCGAAGCAGAAACGGTCTTCGGGCCGGAACTCCTATGGCCGTATCACGTCGCGTCACCGCGGTGGCGGTCACAAGCGGCGCTACCGGGTCATCGACTTCCGGCGCACCAAGGACGGGATCCCCGCCAAGGTCGCAGCGATCGAGTACGACCCGAACCGCAATGCCCGCATTGCGTTGCTCCACTACGTCGATGGGGAGAAGCGGTACATTCTCGCTCCTCTCAAGATCGAAGTCGGTGACATGCTCGATTCCGGCTCATCGGCGGAAATCCGTCCGGGGAACGCGTTGCCACTTCGCAACATCCCGACCGGCACGATCGTGCATGCCGTCGAGCTCCGCCCTGGTGGCGGCGCCAAGATGGGCCGCTCAGCAGGCACAGCGATCCAGCTCATGTCCAAGGAAGGCAAGTACGCCCTCGTGCGGCTGCCATCCGGCGAGATGCGCCAGATCCTGCTCGACTGCCGAGCGACGGTCGGCCAGGTCGGAAACCCCGACGCAGAGCTGGTCAAGATCGGCAAGGCAGGCCGCAGCCGCTGGAAGGGCAAACGCCCCCAGTCTCGCGGTGTCGTGATGAACCCGGTCGACCACCCCCTCGGTGGTGGTGAAGGCCGCAGCTCGGGTGGCCGTCACCCGGTCAGCCCTTGGGGCAAGCCGGAGGGACGTACCCGCAAGAAGAAGAAAGCCAGCGACAAATACATCGTGCGCAGGCGAAGCAAGAAGGGTCGGAGGTAGACCATGGCGAGGAGCCTGAAGAAGGGGCCGTTCGTCGACGAACACCTCCTACGAAAAGTCGAGGCAGCGAATGCCAGCAGCGACAAGCGAGTGATCCGGACATGGAGCCGGCGATCGACGATCACGCCCGAGATGGTGAGCCTCACTATCGCGGTGCATGACGGCCGCAAGCACGTGCCGGTGTATATCAGCGAGTCGATGGTCGGGCACAAGCTCGGCGAGTTCGCCCCAACCCGGACGTTCCGGGGACACGCGATGAGCGAGAAAGCAGCGAGGAAGCGATGAAGGCCCAAGCAAAAGCCAGGCACGTACGGCAGTCGCCGTACAAAGTGCGGCGGGTGCTGGATCTCGTTCGAGGTCTCCCGGTTGACGAAGCCCGCGTTGTGCTGAAGCACACCCCGCGTCGTGCCGCCGACCCGATCCTCAAGTGTCTCGACTCAGCCATTGCCAACGCAGAGCACAATCTCGCTGCGGACTCCGAAGAACTCGTTGTTACAGAGGCGTACGCCGACGAGGGCCCGACCCTCAAGCGGTGGCGTCCGCGTGCCAGAGGCCGCGCAACGAGGATCCGCAAACGCACAAGCCATATCACGATCATCGTCGCAGACACGGAGGAGGACGCCTGATGGGCCAGAAGATCCATCCCTACGGCCTGCGGCTCGGAATCGTCACCGACTGGAAGTCTCGCTGGTACAGCGAGAAGGACTACGCCGCTCAGGTCAACGAAGACCAGAAGATCCGGAAGTACCTGCGCGACGAATTGACGCGCGGTGCAGTCTCCCGGATCGACATTGAGCGAATCGGTGATAAGAAGGTCCAGATCGATATCCACACCGGGCGTCCCGGCGTGGTCATCGGTCGTGGCGGCTCGGAAGCCGAACGGCTCCGCAGCGGCCTTGAGGATCTTTCGGGTCGCAACGTCAAATTCAACGTTATCGAAGTAGCGAACCCTGAGCTCGATGCCCAGCTTCTCGCACGCAGCGTCGCCGACCAACTTGAAGGTCGCGTCGCATTCAGACGCGCCATGAAGCGCACCGTGACCACCGCCATGAAGGCGGGCGCCGAAGGCGTCCGTGTCCAGGCACAGGGTCGTCTCGGTGGAGCAGACATGGGTCGCCGCGAGTGGTACCTCGAGGGGCGCGTGCCGTTGCATACGCTCCGAGCCGACATCGACTACGGAGTTGCCACAGCGCGCACGTCCGTTGGCGCGGTCGGCATCAAGGTGTGGGTGTATCGCGGAGACCTGCTCACGTCGGTCACCGCACGCAACGAGAAGATCGCGGCCGAGGCACGCCTCGCAGCGGGCGGACCCGCACAGCGACGTCGTCGCTCCGCGCGATCACGCGCCGAAGCAGCCGCCGGTGAATCCGGTGGCAAGCGCCTCATCGAGGCCGGCGGCGGCAAGCGCCCCGTCGAGCCCGGTGCCGGTAAGAAGGGCGGCAAGCGCCTGATCGAGGCCGGCGGCGGCAGGCGCAAGCCCACCACCAGTGACGCGGCTGCCGAGTTCGAAGAGGCCAAGAAGGTCACGGAAGAAGCTGTCGAAGACGCTGCCGTCGTTACAGACGCCGCTGCGATCGTCGCGGATGAGGCCGCTGTCGAAGCAATCGAGACGGCGGTCGTCGCCGAAGCGGTTGCCGAAGAAGCCGAGGTCGAAGCCGTCATCGCCGAAGTCGCCGTCGAAGAGGCGATCGTCGCTGAGACTGTCGCTGAGGAAACCGGGACGGAAGAGGCCATCGTCGAAGCCGTGGTCGCCGAGGAGATCGCTGAGGACGCGGTCGCTGAAGCTGTTGTCGCCGAGGCCGTCGCCGAGGTCGCAGAAGAGATCGCGGAAGTTGCGGACGAAGACGCCGTCGAAGCCGTCGAGGCTGCCATCGAAGAGAGCGACCAGCGACCAGCTACCAGCGTCGAGCAGGAAGCTGGCAGCTCGAAGCTGGAAGCTGGCAGCTCGGATGAGGCCCCTGAGCAGAGCGAAGGGGACGAGTCCTGATGTTGATGCCGAAGCGCACCAAATACCGGAAGGTCCAGACGGGCCGCATGAAGGGCAAGGCGAAGGGCGGGGCGAAAGTCTCGTTCGGCGAGTACGGCCTCCAGGCGCAAGAACCCGGGTGGGTCACCGCTCGTCAGATCGAAGCGGCTCGTATCGCCATGACCCGAAAGATCAAGCGTGGCGGAAAGGTCTGGATCACGATCTTCCCGGACAAGCCGATCACCGAGAAGCCGGCCGAGACCCGCATGGGCTCCGGCAAGGGCAACCCGGAGTACTGGGTCGCCGTCATCAAGCCCGGGCGCGTGATGTTCGAGATGGCCGGTGTCGACGAGGAGCTGGCGCGTGAAGCCATGCGCCTGGCCGCTCACAAACTGCCCATCAAGACCAAGTTCGTCAGGCGGGAGGACGTATGAAAACGGTCGACCTGCGGAAGCTGAACTACACAGAGTTGCAAGAGCAGCTCGATGCCGGCAAAGAGGAGCTGTTCAACCTGCGGTTCCAAGTCGTCACGAACCAGCTCGACAACACAGCACGGATCAAAGAAGTGCGGCACAACGTCGCCCGCGTCAAGACACTGATGCGGGAGCAAGAGATCGCCGCATGGGAAACACAGCAGGAGGAGGCGTAGATGGAACGGGGACGCCGCAAGATACGCGTCGGAGTCGTCGTTTCGGACGCCAGGGACAAGACGGTCACCGTCGAGGTCCGGGACTCCAAGCGACACCCGAAGTACGGCAAGACCGTGCCGGTGCGGAAGCGATTCCACGCCCACGATGAAATGAATGATGCCCACATCGGAGATACGGTTCGGATCGTCGAGACCCGCCCGATCTCGAAGTCGAAGCACTGGCGCGTCGACGAGGTCGTGGAGCGTGCGAGATGATCCAACAGGAGTCCAGGCTCAGGGTCGCCGATAACACCGGTGCCAAAGAGGTCCTGGTCATACGCGTGCTCGGCGGTTCGGGCAGGCGCTATGGCAGTCTCGGCGATACCGTCGTGTGCACGGTCAAGGACGCCACACCCGGCGGAAGCGTCAAGAAGGGTGAGGTCGTCAAAGCCGTGGTCGTGCGGACCAAGAAGGAGAACCGTCGTGCCGACGGGACCTACATCCGCTTCGATGACAACGCCTGCGTGATCATCAACGACCAGCAGCAGCCACGCGGAACCCGGATCTTCGGACCGGTCGGCCGTGAGTTGCGCGACAGGAACTTCATGCGGATCGTATCGCTGGCACCGGAGGTGCTGTGATGAAACTGAAGAAGGGTGACACCGTGATGGTCATGACCGGCAAGGATGCCGGCACCGAGAGCAAGATCGCCAAGGTCTTCCCCTCGCGGAACAGGATCATCGTGGAAGGCGTCGCCACTGCGAAGCGTTCACAGCGGGCGACCGGTCAGACCATGCAGGGCGGCATCATCGACAAGGACATGCCGATCGACGCATCCAACGTCATGATCGTCTGCACCGACTGCGGGCCGACTCGCATCGGTGCGAAATTCGACGACGAAGGCCGAAAGTACCGCGTCTGTCGCAAGTGCGGAGGTGAGCTCTAATGGCTCCACGCCTCAAAGTGAAGTACGACAACGAGATCGCTGCTCAGCTCAAAGAAGACCTCGGTCTCGACAATGCGATGCAGATTCCCCGTTTGCTGAAGATCGTGGTGAACATGGGCGTCGGTGACGCCGCCCAGGACGCCAAACTGATGGACTCGGCAGTCGAGGACCTGCGGGTCATCACCGGGCAGCAGCCGAAGGTGATGCTCGCAAAGAAGTCGATCTCGAACTTCAAGCTCCGTGAGGGAGTTCCGGTCGGAGCGTCGGTGACGCTTCGTGGGGCCCGGATGTGGGAGTTCCTCGATCGCCTCATCGCCACGGCGATTCCGCGCATCAGGGACTTCCGCGGCCTGAATCCGAACGGATTCGATGGCCGAGGCAACTACAACTTCGGTGTCACCGAGCAGTTGATCTTCCCCGAAATCGACTATGACAAGGTTTCCACGATCCGCGGCATGGACATTGCGTTCGTGACCACGGCAGCAACCGACGAGCAAGGCAGGGCGTTACTCGATGCATTCGGGTTCCCGTTCCGCCGTCAACAGGTAGGTGTGTGATGGCGAAGACATCAAAGATCGCCAAGAACAATAAGCGGAGAGTGATCATCGATCGGTACGCCGAGCGACGCGCGGAACTCATCGTGATCATCAAAGACCCGAAGGCCTCGTACGAGGACAAGCGTGAGGCGTATCAGAAGATCGCCAAGATGCCCCGCGACGCGAGCGCAACCCGCTACCGCAACCGCTGTGGTGTCACGGGCCGTCCCCGCGGGTATTTCCGGAAGTTCGGGATGTCGCGTTTAGTGCTTCGCGATCTCGCCCACAACGGCGAGCTTCCCGGTGTGAGAAAGGCTTCGTGGTAATCATGCAGTCTGATCCCATAGCCGACATGCTCACCCGGATCCGCAACGCCAACACGGCGTTGCACCCGGAGACGACGATGCCGTCGTCGAAATTGAAAGAACAAGTCGCCCGGATTCTCTCTGAAGAGGGATTCATCGACGGTTACAAAGTCGAAGATGCCCGGGTCGGCAAGGAGCTCACCGTAAGACTCCGGTACGACAAGGAACGCCAGCCGGTCTTGACCGGTATCAAGCGCATCTCAAAGCCGGGCCTTCGCGTCTACAAGGCTGCGCCCGACGTGCCCCGCGTTCGTGGCGGCATCGGTATCTCGATCGTGTCGACCTCGGACGGTGTGATGACCGACCGGGAGGCGCGGAAGCGCAACGTCGGTGGCGAAGTCCTCTGCGAGGTGTGGTGACATGAGTCGCATCGGAAATGCACCCATCGAACTTCTCCCGGGTGTCGAGGTGTCCGTCGACGGGAACGCCGTCGTCGTGAAGGGCCCGAAGGGTTCGCTCACCCAGGCACTCGATCCCCGGATCAGCGTCTCGGTCGAAGACGGTGTTCTCACCGTCGCCAGAGAGAACGACGAACGCGAATCTCGCGCCCTGCACGGTCTGACCCGTGCCCTGATCGCCAACATGGTCATCGGAGTCTCGACCGGGTACTCGAAAGAGCTCAAGGCGGTCGGCGTTGGCTACCGCGGTGCACTCAAAGGCAGCACGCTCGAGCTTCAGGTTGGATTCTCGCACCCCGTCATCATCGAGGCACCCGAAGGAATCACCTTTGAGGTTCCGGAGCCGACGAAATTCATCATCAGCGGGATCGACAAGCAGCTCGTCGGGCAGGTTGCGGCGAACATCCGCTCCGTGCGTCCGCCGGAGCCCTACAAGGGCAAGGGCATTCGCTACGTCGACGAGTACGTACGCCGCAAGGCCGGGAAGGCAGGAGTAGCCGGATGAGAGGTTCACGCACACAAGCGCGGCGACGCCGCCATTTCCGGGTGCGCAAGAAGGTGCATGGCACCGCCACTCGCCCCCGGCTCGCGGTGTTCCGCAGCAATCGATACATCTATGCACAGATCATCGACGACGATCAGGGTGTCACCGTGGCTTCGGCCTCGTCTCGCGAAGACAAGCTCGCGAAGAAGACCCTGACTGTCGACACGGCAACCAAGGTCGGAGAGCTCGTTGGCGCCCGCGCCAAGGACGCTGGCATCGACGCGGTCGTCTTCGACCGGGGTGGGTTCGCCTTCCACGGGCGCGTCAAGGCGCTGGCCGATGGAGCCCGCAAGTCCGGGCTGGAGTTCTAGGAGCGCTATGACGAACCGAGATAACACCAACCGCAAAGACCGCAGGGACCGTCGAGATCGCCGGGACCGCCGCGAACGCCGCGAGCCGGAGTTCGACGAGAGGGTCATCGCGATCAACCGCGTCGCCAAGGTCGTCAAGGGTGGCCGCCGGTTCTCCTTCACTGCTCTCGTGACCGTTGGGAATGGCAAGGGCAAAGTCGGAATCGGATACGGCAAAGCCAAAGAGGTTCCCATGGCCATCCAGAAGGGCATGGAGATCGCACGGAAGAACATGTTCGACGTGCCGATGGCCGGCCAGACGATCATCCATGAGGTGATCGGCGTCCAGAACGCCTCGCGCGTCCTGCTCAAGCCGGCTGCACCGGGAACCGGCGTCATCGCCGGTGGTGCCGTCCGCCAGATTCTCGAAGCGGCAGGAGTGAAGGACGCCCTTTCGAAGTCGCTCGGCTCTCCCACCCACGTCAACGTGGCGAAGGCAACGGTGAACGCACTGTTGTCCCAGCAGCGTCCCGACGTCGTTGCGAAGCAACGAGGCAAGCGCCCCGAGGAACTGTTCCCTCCGGCCCTGCTCGCCGCCTACCGGTCGGCTGAGTTGGCGAAGACTCAGGCAGGAAGCTGATGGCGAAGAGTTTGAAGATCACATTGGTGCGCAGCACGATCGGTGAGAAGCCGAAGACCCGCGCTACCGTCGAGAGTCTCGGGCTGCGGAAGATCAATCAGTCGGTCGAGCGGCCCGACAGACCGGATGTGCGTGGCATGGTGTTCCGTGCGAAGCATCTCCTCGAAGTGGAGGAAATCGGATGAAGCTTCATCACCTCCGACCCGCTGAAGGGTCGAAGAAGCGCAAGATTCGCGTCGGTCGCGGTGAAGGCGGACGACGCGGGAAGACCGCAGGACGCGGCACGAAGGGGCTCAAGGCACGCAGCAAGGTGCGTCGTGGGTTCGAGGGTGGCCAGATGCCGCTGCAGCGTCGTATGCCGAAGCTGCGCGGTTTCCGCAACCCGAATCGTGTCGAGTACACGGTTATCAACGTCGAGCGACTCAACGAGTTCGATGCCGGGACCACCGTCACCGCAGATGATCTGCGGGCGGGCGGACTCGTCAAGCACCGCGGCAAGGTCAAAGTCCTCGGTGAGGGCGAGATCGATCGCGCGCTGACCGTCAAGGCTCACGCGTTCAGTCTCGGCGCCGTCGAGAAGATCAAGGCTGCGGGAGGATCTGTAGAGGTCATTGAGGACTGAGCTGTGAGATGCCGGCCCAGAGTTGCCGGCTGCCAGCGCAGAACCCCAACTCCACTATTGTGCCGTTACCACTGAAGGACTCAAGACCCACATGCTGACTGCTTTTAGGAACGCGTTCCGGATCCATGATCTACGGAACAAGATCCTCTTCACGCTGGCCATTTTCGTTCTCTATCGACTCGGGACGACCATTCCGGTCCCCGGTGTCGATCTCGACGCGATCAAAGAGTTCACCGACGCCGCGACGACCTCCGGGTTCGTCGGGTTGTTGAACCTGTTCTCCGGTGGTGCCCTCACTCGCATGTCGGTCTTCGCTCTGGGGATCATGCCGTACATCACGTCATCGATCATCCTTCAGTTGCTCGCTGTTGTGATCCCGAAGTTGCAAGCCCTCCAGGAGGAAGGCGAGACCGGCCGGAAGGTCATCACGCAGTGGACGAGGTACCTCACGGTCATCCTGGCGCTCCTTCAAGCGACCGGGTTCTCATTCCTGTTCCACTCCGGTCAGCTGACCGG
>JAMBLK010000230.1 GCA_023336855.1 Actinomycetes bacterium | reverse complement strand
GCGTGTTCTTCGGTCCCTCGCGGAACGCTCTGCCCGAGATCCAACGTGCCCTTCGACATGATGACCGTCTCCGCCCAGAGCACGTCGTAGGTGTTGGCTTGTCCCAGGTTCGAGGCGATAACGCCGTCGATGTTCCGGAACGACTTGATCGCCAAGCGCTCGTGGTCCTCTGCGAGAAGGAGCACCTTGCCGGTGACACCCATCGCTGAGAGAAGCGCCGTAGCGTTCTTCGTCTTCGGCTCGTCCCAGAGGTTGAAGTCTTCGACGACCTTGATCTGTCCTTCTGCGGCCCGGGCCGACAAGGCGCTGCGCAAGGCAAGTCGCTTCATCTTCTTCGGTGTCCGCTGGGAGTAGTCGCGGGGCTTCGGCCCGTGAGCGACGCCACCGCCGATCCACTGAGGAGCACGAATCGATCCGTGACGGGCACGACCGAGGCCTTTCTGGCGCCACGGCTTGCGACCACCGCCGCGCACCTCGGCGCGAGTCTTGGTCGAATGGGTACCGGCACGAGCAGCAGCAAGTTGAGCGGTGACGACCTGATGCATCACGGCTGCATTCGGCTCGATGCCGAAGATATCCGGATTGAGGTCGACCTCACCCGAGCGGGTGCCGTCTGCCGTGTAGAGCTCTGCGGTTAGTTGATCAGCCACGGTTCTTCACCGCCTCTCGCACGACCACGACAGCGCCTTTGGGGCCGGGGACGGCACCCTTGAGGAGCAGAACGTTGCGGTCGGCATCGATCTGGACGACATCGAGATTCAAAACGGTCGTCTGGTCTCCACCCATGCGTCCCGGCATACGCTTGCCTTTGAACACACGAGCCGGGGTTGCGCAGGCACCGATCGCGCCGGGGGCACGGTGGACCTTGTGGACACCGTGGCTGGCACCCTGGCCCTTCATGCCGTGGCGCTTCATCACGCCGGCGAAACCCTTGCCCTTCGAGATCCCTGTGGCGTCGGCACGCTGACCGGCCTCGAGGACGTCGGCGATCGTGATCACCTGACCGAGTTCGTACTCGTCGGGATCGTCGACTCGCACCTCGACGATGTACCGGTGTGGCGCCACGCCGGCCTTGGCGAAGTGCCCGACCTGTGCGCGATTCGACCGGTTCGTCGTCATCTCTTTGTATGCGATCTGGATCGCGGCGTAACCGTCGGTCTCTGGTCGCTTGATCTGTGTCACGTGGACGGGACCGGCCTTGATGACGGTCACCGGAATCGCCCGGTTCTCATCATCGAAGATCTGGGTCATGCCCAGCTTCTCACCAATGATCGTTTTCACGTCTTGATCTCCACTTCAACGCCGGCCGGGAGGTCGAGGCGCATCAGCGCGTCGACGGTCTTGGGGGTCGGCTCGAGGATGTCGATCAGACGTTTGTGGATACGCATCTCGAAGTGCTCGCGGCTCGTCTTGTCGACGTGCGGGCCGCGAATGACGCAGTATCGGTGAATACGGGTCGGCAGTGGCACCGGACCTTTGATCTTTGCTTGTGTACGGATTACGGTCTCCGCGATTTTGCGGGCCGACTCATCGACGACCGAGTGGTCGTATGCCTTGAGTCGGATCCTGATCCGATGCTCGTCTGCCATTTTGTGAACTCTCCTAGCTAGCGGTCCCGAGTTCCGAAGATCTCGGTACTTGGCTCTGTCTTGTGCTGCCAGCTACCAGCTGCCAGCTGCGAGCCCGAATCGGGCTGGAAGCTGGAAGCTGGTGGCTCGTAGCTCTTCTATTTGATGATCTTTACAACCCGGCCGGCACCAACCGTCCGGCCACCCTCACGAATCGCGAACCGCAGGCCCTCATCCATC
>JAMBLK010000229.1 GCA_023336855.1 Actinomycetes bacterium | reverse complement strand
GAGCGGGGTGAGAAGAGCCAGCATCAGTACCTCATCGTGTCCAGCTCGTCGACGTCGGCAGAACGTCGGTTCCTGAAGATCATCAGCACAATGGCGATTCCGATGCCGACCTCGGCGGCGGCGAGGGCGATGATGAACAGCGCCATCATCTGACCGGCGTGTGAGGCATCACCGAGGTAGACGTCGAAGGCGACAAGGTTGACGTTGACGGCGGCAAGCATCACCTCGACGGAGGCGAGCACGAGCACAGCGTTCTTCCTGGTTAACACGCCGTAGAGCCCGATCGAGAAGAGGGCGGCGCCGAGGATCACGAATTGGAGGATGGTCATGCTTCGTCCCCCTCCGGTGCGTCCCTGCGTGCCAGGGCGATGCCGCCGATCAGGGCGGCGAGCAACACGAACGACATGACCTCGAACGGGATGACCCAGTTCGTGAACATCTCCACACCGATCGACGCCGTTGTGGTGGCCTCATCCGGGAGCGGAAGTTGCGCGGCACCGAACGATGCCGTGAGGGCCCAGGCGATGATGGCGAAGAGCAGAACTGAGAGCGCTGCAGCGGGGGCCCGCATGGCCATCGGCTGGCTCAACTCAGTCTTCTCCGTCAGCGGTGCCCTTGTGATCATGATCCCGATGAGGAACAGGATGATGACGGCACCGATGTAGACGAGCACGACGGTCCAGCCGACGAACTCGGCGCCGAGCATGAGGAAGATCGCGGCGGTACCGGCGAACGTGACGACGAGGGCGAGGACGGCCCGCACGACGTTCTTCGCCGTGACCACCATGAAGGCCCCGGCAAGCGTCGCGAGTGCGATGGCGAGGAACACCCAGTTGGCGATCTCCGTGATCCAGTCGCTGAAGGTGACGGTCACGACGGCCCCACCTCCCCTTCCAACGCCGGGGGTTCGGGAACGGTCGTGAGCCAGTCCTTGAGACGGGTCTTGCCGTGGATGAGATCGTTGACGTCGTAGCTGCTGTACTCGTACTCAGGACTCCAGAAGAGCGCATCGAACGGGCAGACCTCGACGCAGATCCCGCAGTACATGCACAGCGAGTAGTCGATCTCGAATCGGTCGAGCTCATTCTGCGTCCTGGCACGGCCACCCGGCTTCGATGGGGCCTTCGGCTCTTTGTGGCCCTCGATGTAGATGCACCAGTCGGGGCACTCGCGGGCACACAGCATGCAGACGGTGCAGGCCTCGGGATCGAGAGCGATGACACCCCGGGCACGTGGAACGGGGATCTCCTGCTCTTGCGGGTACATCACGGTCGGCACCGGCGTGAACAGGTACTTGAGGGTGAACCACATGCCCTTGAACAGGCCGGGGAACGGGAAGCGGCTGCGCTTGTTCAATGGAGCGACCATCAGATCACCACCACCTTGAAGAACGCGATCACAAGGATGTTCACAAGCGAAGCCGGGATGAGCCAGCGCCACGCCAGGTCCTGGAGTTGGTCTTCACGCAGCCGTGGCCAGGTGGCGCGGATCCAGAGCATGAAGAACACGAACAACGAGATCTTGGCGATGAGGATGAATGGTCCGAGATAGAGGAGCGCCGTTTCGGAGACGAACGGCACCCAGTAGCCGCCGAGGAAGAGCGTCGCCGCAACGGCGGACATCGAGATCATGGCGGCGTACTCACCGAGGAAGAACATCGTGAACCGGAGCGACGAGTACTCCGTGAGGTAGCCCATCGTGAGTTCGGATTCGGCGATCGGCATGTCGAACGGGATCCGGGAGAGTTCGGCGACGGCGGCGACCAGGAAGATAATGAAGCTGATGATCTGGCCCTTGAGGAGGAACGGGAGGCTGATCGAGAGGCCGCCGATCTCGATCGGAGCGGCTTGGGCTTCGACGATACCGACGAGCGACATCGTCCCGGCTTGCACGACGACGGCGACGACGGCGAGCAGCAGCGGCAATTCATAGGCGATGAGCTGACCTGCGGCACGCAGCCCACCCATGAGGGAGTACTTGTTCGCCGACGACCAGCCGGCCATCAGCACGCCGAGCGTCGTGATCGACGAGATGGCGAGGATGTAGAACACGCCGAGGTCGAGGTCCCGAGCCACGAGGCTCGGGCTGAATGGGATCACGACGAATGTCGCAAAGGTTGCCGCGACCACGATGTACGGCGCCGCCTTGAAGATGGGAGCGTCGGCTCCGTATGGGACGAGGTCTTCCTTCTGGATGAACTTGGCGGCGTCGGCGAGCGGCTGTGCCCAACCCCATCGGCCACCGGCGTAGTACGGGCCGATGCGATGCTGCATGTGCGACATCACCTTCAGTTCGGCGTAGAT
>JAMBLK010000228.1 GCA_023336855.1 Actinomycetes bacterium | reverse complement strand
TGCCGACGCCGTGCTTCAACGTTCTCAACGGGGGAGCGCACGCAGCGAACTCGGTCGACGTACAAGAATTCATGCTCGTCCCCGGCGGCCTGCCGTCGTACCGGGAAGCGATGCGAGCCGGCGTCGAGACGTACCACGCCCTCAAGAAGGTGCTCGCCGGCCGAGGGCTGACCACGAACGTTGGCGACGAGGGCGGCTTCGCCCCGGATCTACCGGACGACCGTGCCGTGCTCGACATCATCATCGAAGCCATCGAGGCTGCCGGATACAAGCCGGGTGAGGAGATCTCGATCGCTCTCGATGTTGCGGCGAGCGAGATTTACCACTCCGGTCGCTACCGCCTCTCAGGTTCGGAGCTCACCTCCGAGGAGTTGATCGAGCATCTCGCAGGACTCGTGGACGACTATCCGATCGTCTCGATCGAAGACGGCCTCGACGAAGCAGACTGGGACGGATGGGTCCTCCTCAACGAGCGCCTCGGCAGCCGGATCCAACTTGTCGGCGACGACCTGCTCGTCACCAACGAGGAATTCCTCATGAGGTCGATCGATCTGGACGCGGCGAACGCCATCCTGATCAAGGTCAACCAGATCGGCACGCTCTCCGAGACCCTCCATACGATGAGCACCGCATCGCTCAACGGTTACGGCCGCATGGTGAGCCACCGTTCGGGTGAGACGGAGGATCCGTTCATCGCCCATCTCGCCGTCGCGACGAACGCCGGGCAGATCAAGACCGGTGCTCCGGCGCGCGGAGAGCGAACGGCGAAGTACAACGAGCTGCTCCGGATCGAAGCAGACCTCGAAGACGATGCCCGGTTCGCCGGGTGGGCACCGTTCAAGGTGAACTGATGACAGAAACGCTCGAGCGCACCGCGGAGACGGCACCACCCAGAAGGCAACGCTGGGGATGGGTGCTGGCTGTGGTGCTGCTCGGAGCGCTTGCTCTCACCGTTTCGGGGATTCTTCCGTTTCGCCAACTCGTCTCCCAGCAACGCCAGATCGAACACACCCAGGACCAACTTGCTGCACTTCAACAGGAGAACGAGGTGTTGAGCGAAGACATCGAGATGCTCGGTACCGACGCCGAGATCGAACGCATCGCCCGTGAACAGTACGGCCTGGTGCGGCCCGGCGAGGTCGCATACGTCGTCGTAACGCCCAGGGAGACGTCGGTCGTCGTGGCGCAGCCGGACCCGGTCGTCCGGTCCGATGAGCGGGCCTGGTGGCAGAGGGTATGGGACTTCATCACGGGAGATGACGTCAACGCTGATGGATGATCGCGGCGTCGTCCAGGCGCAGATCGGCAGGCCTCCTCGCTCGGACGTCGATGTAACCGCCCGATGTCACCTGGGCCTCCCGGTCGTGACTACGGTTCCTCCACTGCTTGACGACGACACGCCCTTTCCGACCCTCTACTGGCTGACCTGTCCGCTCGCAAGCAAGCGCATCGGAAGGATCGAAGCCGCGGGAGGAGTCCGTCGAGCCGAGATGATGGTCGCTGAGGATCCCGTTCTCGCCGACCGTCACGTCGCTGCTGCAGAGCGATACCGATCAACCAGGGACGCGATGATACCGCCCGGATACTCGGGACATCAGCCGACGGGTGGCGTCGGTGGCACAGGACCGGGCGTCAAATGCCTCCACGCCCACTACGCCGATGCTGCTGCCGGCAACGACAATCCGGTTGGTGAATGGACCGCGGCGCAGATCGAGCCGCTCGACTGCGAGGTCGGCTGTGTCGTAGCAGCCGACGACGGAACCATCATCAAGAATCCGGGATGGATCGAGCCGCGATGATCGCCGGTGTCGTCGACATCGGGACCAACTCAATGCGTCTCCTGGTGGTCGACGATGGGAGAGAGCAGATACGCCAGGTAGAAGTCACCGCCCTCGGATCGGGTGTCGACAGAACCGGGAGCTTCAACCAAGAGCGCGTGGTGGCCACGTTGTACGTCCTGGAGAGGTACGGGCAGACCATGGATCGCCTTGGTGTGGAACGGCGCCGAGCCGTGGCGACATCGGCGACACGTGACGCGTCGGACGGCGCAGAGTTCATGGAGCAGGCAGCCAGGGTCCTTGGAGTCGTTCCCGAAGTGATCTCAGGAATGGAGGAGGCCGAGCTCTCCTATCTCGGCGCAACGGCCCCGTTCGACGATCGACTCCCCACCGTGGTGATCGACATCGGGGGAGGTTCAACCGAGTTCGTGTACGGGAACAAGATGATGACGTCTGCGACGAGCATCGACATCGGCTCGGTCCGCCTCACCGAGCGCCTTCTCCCGTCTCTGCCTGCTCGTGACGAGGAGGTGGGGGACGCCCGTCTCGTCGCTGCAGAAGCATTTGGCCAGGTGTCGTTCCCGGGAGTACCGCAGCGAGCGGTCGGTGTCGCCGGCTCGTTCACAAGTCTCGCGGCGATCGCCCTCGATCTCCCCGTATACGACCGTGCAAGTGTTCACGGCTCCGCCCTAACTGCTATTGCGATCCATGATCTGATCGAGCGGCTCTCAACGATGACCCTCTCCGACACTGCGGCGATCCCATCGCTCGACCCGAAGCGCGCCCCGGTGATCCTCGCAGGAGCGATCCTGGCTGAGGCAGCGCTTGTTACGATCGGCTTCGGCCAGATCACCGTGAGCGAAAAAGACCTACTCGACGGAATGGCGCTGCGAGTACTGAGTACTGAGCACTGAGTACTTGCTACTTGCTACTTTCTTCGTCTTCCATCTCTTTCACTACCTGGTCTGCCATGTGGGCTGGCAACTCCTGGTAGTGCTCGTGGCTGGCGCTGAATTGGCCCCAGCCCTGTGTCAGAGATCGGAGATCGATTGCATAGTTCATGATCTCCGATGTCGGTACGAGCGCCGTGATGAGTTGGCGTCCACCGGAGGCAGCCTCGGTTCCCTGCAACTGGCCCCGGCGTGACGAGAGGTCGCCCATGACGTCACCCTGGTAATCGGCAGGAACTGTGACCTCCAGCCGCGATACCGGCTCGAGCATGACCGGCCCCGCCTGGTCCATGGCGGCCTTGAAGCCGAGCCGTCCGGCCATCTTGAAGCTCATCTCCGACGAGTCGACCGAGTGGTACTTCCCGTCGTAAACGGCGACCTGCACGTCGACGACTGGGAACCCGCGGGTACCTCCGTCTGCCATGGTCTCGCGGACACCTTTCTCGACGGCGGGGATGAACTGACGGGGGATGGATCCACCCTTGATCTCGTCGACAAACCTGAAGCCGGAGCCGCCCGGCAGCGGGCTCACGCGAAGGAAGCAGACGCCGTACTGTCCGTGGCCGCCGGTCTGTTTCTTGTACTTCCCCTCAGCCTGAGAAGACCGCGAGATCGTTTCGCGGTATGGAACCTTGGCCTTCGTGGTCTCGACGACAACGCCGAACTTGCGTTCCAAGCGCTCGAGGGTGATCGTGAGGTGCATCTCACCCATGCCCCACAGCAGCGTCTGCTTGGTCTCGCTGTTGCGCTCGAGTCGCAGCGCCGGGTCCTCGGCAAGGATTCGACGAAGCGCGTTCGCTAGCTTGTCCTCGTCTGCCTGAGTCTTGGCAGTCACTGCAATAGAGAGCACCGGCTCGGGCCTGTCCACGGGAGGAAGCGTTACCGGCTTGTGCTTCGGAGCGAGTGTGTCACCGGTGGCCGTATCGGACAGCTTGGCGACGGCGACGATGTCTCCGGCCGGGGAGGACTCCACGAGTTCTGTCTCTTTGCCGATCATCGTGGCGATCTTCGCCAGCTTCTCATCTGATCCGGAGCGACTGTTCGAAAGCGTCGTCTCGGGTCTGAGCGTGCCCGAGCGGACCCGCATCAACGAGATCTGCCCGACGTATGGGTCGGCGATGGTCTTGAACACGAACGCCAACGGATCACCGGACACGTCGGAGACGACTTCGATGGTTTGGTCACCGGCGCTGACCACCATCGGAGGGCGGTCGGTGGGTGCCGGTCCGAGTTCCGTAATGAAGTCGGCCAGTCGATCGACGGCGATCGGTCCGGTCGCTGAGCCACACACGACCGGGAAGACGGTGGCCTCTGCGATCCCCTTGGCCATCGTGTGCTCGAGTTCGGGCACGGACGGGATGTCACCTTCGAGATAACGTTCGAGCATCACATCGTCGGCCACAACGATTCCCTCGATGAGGGCGTCATGGATCTCGTGCTCGCGGTCCGACATCTCTTCAGGGATCTCAACCTCTTCTGCCTGACCCGAGTCGTAGACGTAGGCCTTGTCACGGAAGAGATCGGCGATACCGTGGAAGCTCTCCTGCTCTCCGATCGGCAACTCGATGGGAGCGATGCCGGCGCCGAATCGGTCGCGAAGCTGTTCGAGGGTCCGGTCGAATGAGGCCCTTTCCTTGTCGAGTTTGTTGATGAACACCATGCGGGGTACGCGAAGAGCCTCTGCGACGTTCCAGGCGTACTCCGTCTGGACTTCGACCCCGTCGACGGCGGAGACGACGAAGATGGCGAGGTCGGAGACGCGCAGCGCAGCATGGACGTCACCGACGAAGTCGGCGTAACCGGGTGTGTCGATCAGATTGATCTTGAAGCCCTTCCACACGAACGGTGCGAGGGCGAGGGAGAGGGACATCCCGCGGGCGTGCTCCTCTGGGTCGAAGTCGGTCACGGTGGTGCCGTCCTCGACCTTTCCGAGGCGTTGAATGGTGCCGGCGCGGTAGAGAAGCGCCTCGGCGAGAGTGGTCTTGCCGGCACCGGAGTGTCCGACGAGAGCGACGTTCCGAATCTTGTCCGGTGAGAACACCTTCACTGCGAGAGCCTCCATGTTGTCGATCGGCGCTCAGATGCTACTCAGGGTCGCGTTCCATGCCATCTGTGACACCCACGGACCGGCCGCTACCCTCGGCCCGGACCGTGGCGGGTCGACAGACATCGCCCGACACGCGTTGAGGCCCGGGTGGCGTAATAGGTAGACGCGGCGGTCTTAAACACCGCTGTCCTTCGGGGCGTGGGGGTTCAAGTCCCTCCCCGGGCACGCAGCCTTCGGCTGAGTACTTGGTCTGAGTACCGAGTACTCAGTATTGACTACGTCTCTGCCATGCCGAAGATCGCGGCCTTTTTGGAAGCGAACTGGGTGTCGGTGATCGAGCCGGAATCGTGATCTGCAACGACGCGGTGGATCTCGTCGATCGCTCTTCTCGTTGCTGTCGGGTCGTTGTCATGCGATCGCTTCACCGGAACGGGGGGACGGACGAACGCGTAGATCAACACGCCGACGTATGGGATGAGGATCACGGCTGCGGACCAGATGCCCTTCCACCCGATCGAGAGATCGTTCCGCCGGACGATGATGTGGAACAACGCCACGATCCAGATCACACCCAACGGGATCAGGACGATCGCACCGGCTGCGATGCGCTCGCTCTCGATCATGCCGTGCTGGATCCGAGGAGTTTGTCTTTCTCCCTCTGGAACTCGTCGTCGGTGAGGATCGACTTGTCGCGAAGGTCTGCGAGTCGTTCGAGTTGGTCGGCGACGTCGGCAGCACCGGGCGGCGACCCGTCGGGATCGGATGGCACCGACGGAATCGAAGCCGGCCGATCATCGGCTGTCGGGGTCTCCGAATCGCGAAGAATGAAGTAGATCAGCATGCCGATCAGCGGGAGGAGGACGACTGCGATCGCCCACATCGCCTTGGCCGTTCCGGAGAGATCCGGTCGCTGGAAGAGGTCAACGAGCGTGAAGACCCACAGCATGATGAGTGGCACGAAGATCATCAGCATCAGGAATACCTGCCAGAAGGTCATGTCCGCTCCTTGTCGAGATACCTCATCGTAACCAGAGACATTCAACCTCGGCCGATTCCGGCCGATACCTACGGGAACGGATCGGAGATCATGCGAGGACCCGGATCGTGGTTGCGGGGACGCACCACCACGAAACCAGACATGGATGGAAGGGCGCGGTTGCCCCAACGGCCCATCGGACGGTACGTTCTCGCGCTCGTGCTGATCGGCATGTTGGCCGTTCTCTCCACGTTCGTTACGCACAGAGCTCTCAGCACGAAGGCGCGGGACGCCACGGTGCTCGAATACGGGCTGAGGCAGGGCTACCTCGCCGCACGAGTGTCCGAGCTGTCAGATCTGGCCGTCGACGGCCTCTCCCAATCACTCGCCACGGAGCTCGATGAGAGTGTCGAGGAGATCTCACGCGTGCACGGCGCATTCATCGAGGGAGATCCGGCACTCGACGTCCCGGCCATGAGCAACACCGACACCGAGGGCTTCCTCGTTGGCGCGGGTTCCTCGCTCGATGCCTTCCTTGGAGCTACGGACCGGATCCAGTACGCGGTCGGAGTCGGAGGCACGCCCCCGCAGGCCGCCGCAGACGCTGTGGCAGAAGCCTCGGCCGGATATGGTCTCGCGATGCAGCGGGTGGTTGCTTCGTACCTGCGCACGTCGGGTGAGCAAGTCGTTGCTCTGGAACAGACCGAGTACTTCCTTCTGGTCGCGACACTTGCCCTGCTCGTCCTCGAGGGTCTGTTCCTGTTCCGACCGGCCGTTCGAAGCCTCCGCCGATCGTGGAACGAGAGCAGCGAAGCCCACCGCTCCGAGCGGGAACTCGACCAGCAGCGCCTGAACTACCTCGCCCGCTACGACTCGTTGACCGGCCTGATCAACCGAACCCTCTTCTCGGATCGGCTCGAGAGTGCCGTGGCGCGTGCGCGCAGAGACGGATCGGTCGTTGCGCTCATGTTCCTTGACCTCGACGGCTTCAAAGAAGTGAACGATCGACTGGGCCATGCGGTCGGCGATGCGCTTCTCCGCCAGGCGGCGGAACGGATCGTCGCGTCCGTCAGAGAGTCCGACACCGTTGCCCGTCTCGGAGGAGACGAGTTCACGGTGATCCTCGAAGGGGGCCACAGGGTTGAGGACGCAGGGCAAGTCGCGACGAAGATCCTGCGAAGGCTCGCTGCACCGTATCGCGTCGGGGGCGAAGACATCGTCGTCACGTCGTCGATGGGGATCGCGGCGTACCCCCTCGATGGAGAGACGACCGAGGACCTCCTCAAGGGCGCCGATATCGCGATGTACAGCGCCAAGGATGCCGGCCGCAACACCTACGAGTTCTATACGACCGAACTCCGCGAGCGCACGAGCCAGCGACTGACGCTCCTCGACGGGCTCCGCAAGGCGATCGATTCCGACGAGGGTCTGTATCTGCATTACCAGCCGAAGGTCGATGTCGAGCGACAGATGGTGATCGGGGTTGAAGCGCTGATCCGATGGGAGCACCCCGAATTCGGGATGGTCCCGACTGAGAAGTTCATTCGCCTGGCAGAAGAAACAGATCTCATCGTTCCGCTCGGACAGTGGGTGCTCGATCAGGCTTGCCTGCAGATGAGGTCCTGGCTTGATGCCGGTCTCCCGCCCATGCGGATGTCAGTGAACCTTTCGTCTCGCCAGTTCCGCGCTGGAAACCTCGTTGAGACGGTCGTCGCATCGCTTGCTGCCGCTCGGTTGAACCCGCGATTCCTCGACGTCGAGTTGACGGAAGGGACCCTTCTCAACGATCTTGAAGCGACCCGCCGTGCCCTCGAGCGACTCCGGGATGTTGGCATTACGGTGAGTATCGACGACTTCGGAACGGGGTACTCGTCGCTCGGTTACTTGACCCAGTTGCCGATCGACACACTGAAAATCGACCGCTCGTTCATCGCCGACGGCCTCACAAGTCGGAATGGCATCGCGGTGTCCTCCATGATCATCGGGCTCGCCAGGACCCTCCGGCTCGACGTGATCGCCGAGGGCGTTGAGACCGACGAGCAGTTGCGCTTCCTCGGTGAACTCGGATGCCACAGGATTCAGGG
>JAMBLK010000227.1 GCA_023336855.1 Actinomycetes bacterium | reverse complement strand
TACCGCTCATTGAATAGCGCTGCCGTCTCGAAGCTGAGGCGGTTCTCTCCGAAGAGATCGGCGGCGATGTCGATGGCGTCGCTGTCGCGGCCGTCATCGCTACCTCCTGGTAGCTCGATCGGAGGGATCGGAATCGGTGGTTCGATCGGTTCGGTGACTTCTTCAGATGGATCCTCGACCGTGGGCTCGGGTGATTCGACGGGCGGTGCGGTCCGCCGGGCTTCCCGGCCGACCTGTTCCGACCAACCCGCGACGGTAGGGTCCGCCGGCAGTTCGGCGCCGAGCGCTTCGAAGATCTTCCGGGCGATGCTGTCGATGCCGGCTGCCGCGAGCGCCTCGCCGGTCGAGATCCGTGCGTCGATGCCACTCGGGAGTTCGGTCTCCTGTTCGTGGTTGCTCGGCATGACGCCTTCGACGCGCCGTTCGATGAGCGACGTCAGTTCGGCCGACGCAGCGCCGTCGCTCAGGACATTCGCCGCCGATGCCAGGCGCCGCAGCGTGGAGATGATGACGTCGGCATCACGCACGCCGCCGCGGCGGTCGATAACGATTCGATCGTCTTCGACCACGACTTCGGGATGCACCGCGAGGAGCTGATTCAGCGCCATCGTCCGGCCCGGTGTCAGCACCGCTCGAACACCCTGCGGATCGGTGGACTTCACGATGAACGCCTCGTCGAACACCGGATCTCCGATGACGATGTCCTGTGTGCCGAGGATCTTCAGGAACTGCCCGAGTCCCGCCTGTCGGAACAGGCGCAGGCCCACACCGATCGCGGGGAATTCGACGGTGTAGCGGGTGTATCGGTTCGAGTTCTTGCCCGAACTCTTTGTGTAACTGCGAACTCCCGCGGGATGATCTTCGATTATGCCGGAGATCGTCGGTCCCGTGCGTAGAGAGCCGGCCTCGAAGGAGAAGCCGAGAGCCTCTGCCGCCGACTGCCATGCGGCGTTCATCTGATCCATCTGGCGCTTCGCGAAGATCACGACGATCCCGGCGATGACGGCACCGATCACTCCGAAGATGATCCCGAGAGGCAAGTCGGTCATGGACCGATTGTAGGTCCGTTGTCAGACCGCATTCGAGAGGGCACCGCTGGCCGGTGCCCTCTCGCTATTCACGACGCTTCTCAGTTGGCGAACGTGGGTGCTGCGAGCCTCGTCCCGCCTTCTCCTGCGACCGGAACCTCAGGCATCGATGCTTCGAGCCCCGTCCAGAGTGCGAACATCGTGGCGGCTGCCTCGACGGAGACGTCGTCACCGTCGGACGCACCGCTACCCGGAGTCGCCGAAAGGAGTGCGAACGACTCGTCGAACGAGGCAGAGACGGCGGGGGAGGAGTACTCCACGGAACCGTTGATCGACAAGCGGTGGGTCTCACCGTCGAACCGCGCCGTTACGACCACGTCGTCGCCGTTCCTCTGCACCATGAAGGCGTTTGAAGACTCGGCATCGAACTCGGCCTGGTTGAGGTACAACCGGGGCTTGTCCAGGTACGGCTTGCCGGACGTCGGACATGCCGTCACGCAGTTTCCGCACTCGTTGCAGAAGTCGGAGAGCACCGCGATCTGATACGGCTGGTCGACTCTGAACGTGGTGCGGCCCTGCTCGACCAGGACGCCATCCTCGATGGTGAACGACGGGAGTTCCGCAGCGAACGCTTCGGTCTTGTACGTCATCAACGCCATGTTCGGGCACACACCGACGCAGAGACTGCAGATGGTGTCACAGTCGACACATCGACTCGCCTCCGTCTGGGCCTCTTCGGTCGTGTACCTGAGCATCGTCTCGTTGAAGTTGTTCCGCACGGTCAATGGCGTGAACGTTGCCGACACGCGGTACTCGCGATGGGCCCTCCGCATGACGAGGCCGTGCACGTCGTCGGTCGTAGGGATCTCGGTCGAGGCTTCGTCGACTCTGCCGGTGACCGCCGCGACGATGGCCGCTGCTACTGCCTTGCCGTCTGCCGCGGCCTTGACGATCGACGACGGTCCGTCTGCAGCGACGTCACCGCCGGCGTAGATGCCGGGAATAGACGACTCCAGCGTCTCCGGATCGACCTCGATGTATCCCCGCGACGTCAGGGCAGGTTTCGAATCGCCGAAGAAGTCGAGGAGCGAATGCTGGCTGATGGCCAGGATCAGCGTATCGAGCGGAATCTCGAAGTCCGAGCCCGGGATGTCGTGCGGGATCTTCCTTCCGGATGCATCCCGATCGCCTCGGTACTCGGTCCTCGTTGCGATGAGACCGGCGAGCTTCCCATCTTCGATATGGAGGGCGGAGGGGCTGGCGAGCTCCTCGATCGTGATTCCCTCTTCCTGACAGGCATGGACCTCTTCGAGGTCGGCCGGCATCTGATCGATCGTGCGGCGATAGATGATCGAGACGTCTGTAGCGCCGACTCTCCATGCGGATCGTGCACAGTCCATCGCTGTGTCTCCAGCGCCGATGACTCCGACCCTGGGCCCGACCGGGATCGGGTCCTCCTCTCGGACGCTGCGGAGGAAGCTCAGCGCGTCGATCACGCCTTCGCTGTCTTCTCCGTCGACGCCGAGGTACTTGGGGAGCTGCGCTCCGACTGCTACGAACACCCGGTTGAATCCCTCGTTGCGGAGGTCTTCGAGTGAGAAGTCCTTGCCTGCGGTCTGGCTGTAGCGGATCTCAACGCCGAGCTCCTCGAGGATCGCCATGTCTTTGTCGATCTCC
>JAMBLK010000226.1 GCA_023336855.1 Actinomycetes bacterium | reverse complement strand
CTCTACACGCACATCCGGTCGATGATGTCGACGACGATTCCGTCCATGCTCCTCGCTCTGGTCCTCTATACCTTCTTCGGCTTGAGAGCGGACGTCACCGATGCCTTCGACGTCGGACCCGCTCTGGATGTGATCGATAGTGTCTTCCACATCGGGATCCTCCCCATGCTCCCGCTGATCCTCGTGATCGTCCTTGCGGTGCGCAAGGTGCCACCCACGATATCGATCATGTCCGGAGCGTTGCTTGGGGGCATCATCGCCGTAATCCTCCAGCCAGACGTCGTGCTGGCGTTCGTCGCAGATCCGAGTCTGAGCACGCCGTGGGCGATGATCAAGGGTGTCTGGGATGCCATGGCGACCGGGTTCGTGGCCGACACCGGTTTCGAAGGCCTCGACGCCCTGCTGACGGGCGGGGGCATGGCCAGCATGATGAACACCGTCTGGTTGATCCTCGCGGCGCTCGCGTTCGGTGGCATCATGGACTACACCGGCATGCTCGGACGTCTGATCGATCCGCTCGTGAGAAGGGCCAAGTCCGATCGGGCGATCGTCGCCGCAACGGGTGCCACGGCGATCAGCATCAACGTGATCGCTGCTGACCAGTACCTCGCGATCGTCCTGACAGGCAACGTCTACAAGACCGAGTACGAGGAACGAGGCATCGCTCCGCAGACGCTGTCACGGGAGATTGAGGACACCGCAACGGTGACGTCGCCGCTCATCCCTTGGAACAGTTGCGGCGCCTACGTGGCCGGCACGCTCGGCATCGAGACGGTCGCCTACTTCCCGTTCGCTTTCTTCAACCTGATCAATCCGCTGCTCTCGTTCGTCTACGCGTTCTTCGGGTTCCAGATCAAGCACGTCGAACCCGGAACCGGACCCAAGGCGACACCGAAGAAGGGCGAGTTCTACGGAATCGGTGGCCAGAGCGTCGACGAGGTTCCGCTCAAAGGCGACTGACCCAGAGATCAAAGAACTCCGAACACTCAGTCTCCAGACTGTCCGCCAAACTGGGTCAAGTCCACATCGTCCTATCCAGTCCGGCTGGCAGCTGGCGGCTGGCAGCTCGCATCTCTTCGATTTCTTCTCAGTCGTAGACCGGATCGCGCAGCACGGGACACGTCATGCAGTGTCCCCCGCCGCGGCCCCGGCCGAGCTCCGAACCGTCGATCTCACGTACGGTGATCCCGGCCTTCCGCAGCCGGATGTTCGTCCCCTCGTTCCGGCTGTATCCGACGACGACGCCGGGCTCCATGGCAACGACATTGTTGCCGTCGTTCCACTGCTCCCGCTCCTGGGCGAACGCGTCGCCGGCGGTCGGCACGACCCGGAGTTCGTCGAGATCGAGCGCGTCCTGGACGACCTCGAGCCAACCCCGCTCCTCGATCACGACCTCGGGAGTCTCGTCCCCGGGGTAGTAGCTGATCGGCTGGATCGACCGAACGGCCGGCTCAAAGATCGTGACGAGGTCCCGATCGCAGAACGAGAAGATGGTGTCGAGATGCATGCTGGCCCGGTCGGGCGGCATCTTCGCTGCGATCACCCTGGTGGCCGCACCGTTCTGGAACAGGGTCCGGGCGAGCTGCCCAACGGCCTGGTACGTCGTGCGCTCACCCATGCCGATGAGCACGATGCCCTTACCGACCGGCATGATGTCGCCACCCTCCATCTTGGCCTCGCCCCAGTTGGCGTTCGGCGGATCACCGAACCAGATATCGAAGTCGCCGCCCTTGAACTCGGGGTGGTACTTATAGATGGCCATCATGTGGAGGGATTCCTTGCGGCGCGCCGGCCAATACATCGGGTTGACCGTGACCCCGCCATAGATCCAGGCCGAGCTGTCGCGAGTGAATAACTGGTTCGGGAGCGGAGCGATCACGAACTCCGTGCCGGTCCATGCCTTCTTCGCAACGGCTCGGAAGTCGGTCGGGAGGTCATCGACGGTGACTCCACCGATCAAGTACGAGACGAGTTCGGTGGACTTCATCTCGTCCATCCATGCCCGCAGCTCGAGCGTGCCGTTGACACCGACCTCGTTGGTGCTCAACCGGTTGTCGAGCAGATAGGCGCGACCTTCGGGATCGTTGGCAACATCGGCGAGCAGTTCATGCACGCGCATCACCTGCACGCCGAACTCCTCCCTCATGAGATCGACGAACGCGTCGTGCCCACGGCGAGCTCTGCGCACCCAGATCACGTCATCGAAGAGGAGCTCCTCTGCATTCGAGGGCGTGAGTCGCTCCATCTCGAGGCCCGGGCGATGGACGATCACCTTCCGTAGCTTCCCGACCTCTGAGTGGACCCCGAATTCCTCCATGGCGTTGCCCCTTTTCTACACCGCGGGCCTGTGCCCGGATGCTCAACGAATGAACGGTCCTCCCCATTATGGCGAACCCCATCGACCCTTGCGCTGGGCTGATCGCACTCGACGAATCGATACCCGAGCGCCTGTTGGAGGAGAAGGCCCTTTGGCTATGCTGACAATTGACAACGTCACCGAGATCCGCATCACTCAGAGTCGGGTAGAGGTGCCGACAACGCTGCATACGGGAGGCGCACGTGACCGACCGGGAGCACAAGGACGAGCAGACAGCCGGCGAACCCGTCGACGAGGAAGCCCCGCCGACCAAGAAGTCGAAGTTCACGTTCCCGACCGCGTTGACGGTATTGGCGATCGTCCTGTTGGTCGTGTGGATCGCGGCGTTCTTCATCCCATCCGGTGTCTACGAACTCGACGAGTCCGGCTCCCCCATCCCGGGTTCATATCAAGAAATCCCGTCGTGCAGCGACGTCGGCGACGACACATTGTGCGTTGACAAGACGCCTCTCACGATGTTCCAGAACCTGTGGGTTGCAACGCCG
>JAMBLK010000225.1 GCA_023336855.1 Actinomycetes bacterium | reverse complement strand
GTCTTGTCGACGCAAACGATGTCGACCCTTGCCAGAGTCTCCACGGCCGGCAGTTCCTGGACGAGAGCGCGACGCTTGCCGAGTCGGATCACCGCCACTGCCATCGCCATCGAGACCAGAAGTACGAGACCCTGAGGCACCATTCCGACGATGCCCGCAACGGTCGACACCATTGCCTCGCTCAGCGAACCATCGGCCTTCAACTGACTCCACAGAAGAAGGCCCCCGATTGGCACGAGCAGCCAGGTGACGATCCGCAAGATCTGGTCGATCCCCGCCATGAGTTCGCTCTTCGCAAGAGTGAACTCCCTCGCTTCAGAAGCGAGATGCTGCGCGTACGAGTCTTCTCCCACGGCCGTGATCTCCACCGTCGTCGATCCGGCGACGATGAACGATCCGGACATAATGGGGTCGCCGGGTTCTTTGTGAACGGGATCGGCTTCTCCCGTGAGAAGGGATTCGTCCACCTGAACGCTCCCGGCGATCAATACCGTCCCATCTGCCGGCACCTGGTCACCGGTCACGAGCCGAATCACATCATCGAGGACGATCTGATCGGTCGGTATCTCTTCATCGACTCCATCGCGGACCACCGTCACGTTCGGCTCCACCAGCACACTGAGCTTGTCGAGAGTGCGCTTCGCCCGAAGCTCCTGAACGATCCCGATGATGGCATTGGCCACCATCACGAATCCGAAGAGAGCATCGATAGGGTGCCCAAAGACGAGCACGATCACGAGCATCACCGACATGATCGCGTTGAATCGAGTGAAGAGGTTCTCTCTCAGGATGCTCGAAACAGACCGGGAGACCCGCGAGTCGACGAAATTGACCTTGCCGTCAGAGACCCGGGTACGAACCTCGGCCGACGTGAGGCCCACCACACCCCCAGAGACCGTCACAGCCTGTCGTGGAGCATCATCGCTACCCGCCGTAGTGGTCTTCGTAGTCCTGCATCGACGCCGATACGACGCCCAGAGCGTGCTCCCGACCGTAGATCTCGGGGATCTCCACCTGGTGAGCCTCGCCCGGCAGCGTCTTGTACGTGAGGAAGTAGTGCTCGAGGCGTGCGATCAACGCTTCTGGGATCTCCGAGATATCC
This sequence comes from Actinomycetes bacterium, assembly GCA_023336855.1. Classification (GTDB taxonomy): domain Bacteria; phylum Actinomycetota; class Acidimicrobiia; order Spongiisociales; family UBA5794; genus JAHEEL01. Next base: position 1,241 of record JAMBLK010000225.1, on the reverse strand, counting down.
CTCGCGTCACCGAGGACTGCATCGTCGAGGAGCACGGCGACGATCTTGTCATCGGCCTCACCGTTGTCGATCATCCGCAGGCCGCCCACCACCCTGGCGCTCAACATGACCTCCGAGCGGTCGATCGCACGCTCGGAGATGACACAGATATCGAGAGGGTCGCCATCTGCCACGGTCACCTCCGGAGAGAGGGCCGCCACACGCTCGGCGCAGTAGGTCTTCGGAATGAGGCCGTAGAGGGTCGGTGGGGAGCTGCTCCCCCGCTGGGGCCGATCCACCTTCAGGAAGCCGGTCCGCTTCTCGACCTCGTACTTCACGAAGTCGAAAGGCGTGATCTCGATGAATGCCGTCACTATCTCCGGCGCGTCGGGGCCGGTCTCAAGCCCATGCCACGGATGCGGTCGCCAGCGGTAGAACGGTTCGGGGAATCCCATGCAGCCTCCTCGACCGAGAGCGTAGCCGACACCGTGTTGGTGCTCACATTCACAGTGTCACACACATATAGATGTTATTGACATATATATGTTTCCCACATATACTGCGAGTATGGGACCACACGGACCACACCACCGCTCGGGCCGCAGACGAGGCATCGGCCGCTCCAGACACCGTTGTGATGACGGATCGTGGAGCGTCGCTGCACGTTTAGAACGGTTCAACGAACCGGTCGTCCTCGCCATCCTCCAGGATGGGCCCGCTCACGGATACGACCTCGCCGAGTCGCTGAGAGCATGGGTACCGGACGAGCAGATCGACCTCGGGAATCTCTATCGAATGCTCAGGTCGATGGAGGACGAGGGCATCGTCCGCTCCGAGTGGTCCGATAACGCTCCGGGTCGGGCGAAACGAACCTACGAACTGACCAGCGTCGGGGAAAACCTCCTCGACGCGTGGACCCGATCGCTTCGATCCACCAACAACACGATCGCCCGATTCCTGCGGGAATACGGCGGCGACACGAAAGGAAGCACATGAGACGACACACACGAGGAATGGGTCGGGGTCGAATGAACTCCGACCGATTCGAAGACTACGACGAAAGCCATCGCCGGGGCGGCATGGGATTTGGCCTCGGCCATCACGGATCCCACGCTCACGGCAGGCGGTTCAACCGACCGTCCACAGCCGAACGGATCGAGTATCTCGAAGAGTTCCAGCGGGATCTCGAAGAGATGACCGAAGACGTGGCCAGTCAACTCGCCTGGCTCAGGCAGCGTGCAACCGAGCAGGCAACCCCCTAG
>JAMBLK010000224.1 GCA_023336855.1 Actinomycetes bacterium | reverse complement strand
TGCCGCATGGCGGCGACCGAGGCCTCGGGTGTCGTCAAGACCGCGAGAGCCCTGGCCGAGATGCCCGAGGTTGCTGAGAAAGCCGTCAAGGGAAGCATCACGCCGAACGCCGTCAAACTCCTCGCCCAGGCCCGGGACAGGCACCCCGAGGAGTTCTCCGTTCATGAGAACGTGTTCGCCGACATCGCTACATACCTCGACCCACGGGAGCTCCGACAAGCAGTGTCCTACTGGGAACAGCAGGTCGACTACACCACAGCTCTCGAGGGCACCAGATCAGCACGGGAGCGACGCCGCTTCTACTTCAACCAGTCCTACGAGGGCATGTGGAGCACGTCAGGTGACATCGACCCCGAGTCCGGGCACGTCATCTCGACAGCGCTTCACAGCCACACCGATCCGGCCAACCTCGACCGGGACGACAACCGTTCCATGCCGCAGCGGAATGCCGACGCCCTCACCGACATCTGCCGGTTCTGGCTCGATCACAACAACGACACCTCCATCAGCGGCGGCGAGCGGCCCCACATCACCGTCGCCGTGCCATATGAGATTCTGACACGCGACGAGCGCCGTCTTGGAGAGATCGACGGCAATGCTGTCGACCCGGAGACGATCCGACGGCTCGCATGCGACGCAGGCATCGTCCGAATCGTCACCAACGGCGAGAGTCAGCCCCTCGACGTCGGACGAAGAGTCCGAACTGTGACTCCCGCCATGCGCCGAGCACTCGAATCGAGAGACGGGGGCTGCACCTGGGCCGGTTGCACCGCTCCGGCGTCCTGGTGCGACGCCCACCACATCATCCACTGGGCCGATGGCGGCGTCACTGCCCTGATCAATCTGATGCTCCTCTGCCGCAAGCACCACACCGCCGTCCACAACGGCAAGCACCCTCCCGACCGCTGAGGGGTCGGAAACGACTACTCCTTGAGGGCTCCGGTCATCATGCCCCTCAGGAAGTAGCGGCCGAGGAAGATGTAGATCAGCAGGGTCGGCACCGCGGCGAGGAACGATCCGGCCATCTGGACGTTCCAGGCGATGATCTGACTCCCCGCCATGTTGTTGAGGGCCACCGTCACCGGCCAGTTCTGCGTGCTGGTGAGCAAGACCGCAAACAGGAAGTCGTTCCAAGCCGAGGTGAACTGCCAGATGTAGACGACCACGAACGCGGGAATCGAAAGCGGCAGGAGAACCCGCCAGTAGACCTGCCAGATCCCGGCACCATCGACGGTCGCGGCTTCGATCAACGAGTCCGGCACCGCGGCGTAGTAGTTACGGAAGATCAACGTCGTGATCGGTATGCCGTAGATGACATGCACGAGCACCAGGCCCCAGATGCTCCCGGCGAGCCCGATCCTGGACATGACATCCACGAGGGGGATGAGGATCGACTGGTACGGAATGAACATCCCGAAGAGCAGGACAGGGAAGACGATGTTGGCGCCGGGGAACTTCCATTTCGACAACACGTATCCGTTGATCGATCCAAGGATCGACGAGATCGTGGCGGCCGGTATGACGATCTTCAGAGAGTTCCACACGTTGGGGCTGAGGATCTCCCAGGCCGCGGTGAAGTTGTCAAGAGACAGTGCCGACGGGAGTTCCCACATCGTTGCGAGGCTGACTTCCTCGAAGCTCTTGAACCCCGTGTTGAGCATCACGAACATCGGGAGGAGGTAGAAGAGCGCCATCATCGTCAGCGGGATGTACACCCATTTCCTGCTCCGGTGCACGCCGGCCGTCTGCGCGGTCATCCGTCCGAATCCTGACGCAAGGAGTACCAGAGATACGGAATCACGAGCACCGCGACGGATACCAACAACACCATGCCGATGGCGGCGCCCCGACCGAAGAAGAACCCGTCAAACGTGGTCGTCCACATGTAGATCGCGGGCACATCGAGGGCGACCTGTTTGCCGACCATCGCGATGATGAGATCGAAGACCTTGAGTGAGCTGTGACCGAGGATGATGACGGCGGACAACGTCACCGGCCAGAGGAGGGGCATGATCACACTGCGATAGACCTGGAACTCGCTGGCACCGTCGACCCGAGCGGCTTCGCGAAGGGCCTCGGGCACGGCCCGCAGGCCGGCCAGATAGAGAGCCATCGTGTAGCCGGACATCTGCCACACCGCGCCAATCGCCACTGCGGCGATACCCCATGTCGGTGTCGCGTACCAACGGTTGATCAGGAAATCCAGGCCAAGATTGTCGAAAAGGAGGTTCAAGCCGCTGAGGCGGTCACCCTGTGCGGGATTCATCAGCCAGCGCCACACAACACCTGTGACGATGAAGGAGATCGCCATCGGGAAGAGGAAGAGGCTGCGATAGAAACCCTCCATCCGGATTCCCTTGTCGAGGAGGAGCGCAAGACCGAGGCCTATCAACAGGCAGCCGAGGACGAACACGACTGTGAAGATCGCCGTATTCGTGATGTCGATATGGAACCGGCGGTCGGACGCCAGGTTCACAAAGTTCTCGGCGCCAACATATGTGTAGTCGGGGGTCAGACCCTTCCACGCGCTCACCGACACGCGGGCGGTCCAGATGATGAAGCCGTAGACGAACACCATCACGGCCAGCAAGGATGGGAGCACCCACAGGACACCCCACCAGTTCTCCATGCGAAAGCGCTTGCGCTTCGGCACAGGAATGTCGGCCGGTGTCTCCCTCTCGGTCTGCATTGTGGTCACGGCCTTGTCGCACTCCCTACGGAATGTGAGCGGCCCGTTCCTCCAATCGGGGGGAACGGGCCGTTCACGCTAGCTCAATCGATGGTTGGTTTGATCAGCCGGATGCTTCTTGCGCGGCAACCAGAGCCGCCTGGAACCCGGCAACATCACCGTCGATGAGGAAGAGGCCGATGGCCGTGTCGATCTCCGACTTCCACGAGTCGTTTGCAACAACGCCGTGGGTGAGGCTGCCGACAACCGTGTCGGTTGCCCAGTCGTCCATCGCTGACAACAGGTACTCGCCGTAGAGCGAGCGATCGCCGTCGCTACGGGCAGGGATCGAACCCTTGACCGGGTTGAACGCGTCCTGCCCCTCGAGGGAACCGGCAACGGTCAGCCATGCGATAGCGGCGTCGCGATCCGGTGCGCTCTTGGCCAGCACGAAGCTGTCCGAGAGGAACTGGAAGTTGCCGTCGGTACCTGGAGTGGCTGCCCAGATGTAGCCCGTCTGCGGTTCGGAACCGACCTCACGGAAGAAGCCCTCCTGCCAGTCGCCCATGATATTGAAAGCGGACGAACCGTCGAGCACCAACTGCCCGGCATCCTGCCACGCAAGCGCCGCCGCATCCTCGTTCGTGTAGGTCAGGATCTTGGCGAAGTCGTCGAGTCCCTGCGTGACCTCTGCAGAGTCCCATGCGACGCTGCCGTCCCAGAGGCCGGTCCAGGCATCCGGTCCCATCGAAGCGAGCATGATCGTCTCGAACAGGTGCATCGTTGTCCACTGCTCACCCATGGCGAGCGGTGCTTCCATACCACCGGTCTTCAGCGCCTCAAGCGCTGTGAAGAAGTCGTCGAGCGTCGCCGGCATCTCGATGCCTGCGTCGGCCAGAACCGTGGGGTTGGCCCAGAGCACGTTCGAACGGTGAATGTTCACCGGGACCGAGTAGATGTTGCCGTCCTTCGAGATGAGCGGGATCAGTGTCTCGGGCATCACGTCGAGCCAGCCCATTTCGTCATAGAGGAAGTTGAGTGCTTCGAGTTGATCAGCGGCGACGTACGTGCCGATGAGTTCCTGTCCCGCGTGGCCCTGCCAGCTGTCCGGCGGGTCGTTGGCCTGCAACCGGGATGCCAGAACGGCCCGTGCGTTGGTGCCGGCACCGCCGGCGACGGCCGAGTTCACGAACTCGATGTTGGGATAGGCAGCGTTGAACACGACGATCATCGCGTCGAGGCCGGCTGCTTCACCACCACCGGTCCACCAAGAGAACACCTCAACCTGGCTGTCCATAGCGACAGCTGCCGTGGTCGTGGTCTCCTCTGTTCCGCCTGCGGCGGTCGTCGTCGTGTCTTCGGAATCCGAACTACATGCCGCAGCCACCATGGCCAGCACGAGCAGGAGACCGAGGAACGTCAATGTCTTTCTCTTCATGAGACTTTGCTCCTCCTAGCGATCTACCGGGCGACGCTCGCCCAACGAACCCAGGTCACGACTTCTTGTGTTAGTTTGTCAACCCGGAAGATACGACCTAGAATCGTAAAGAACCGCAAGATAGGGAAAGCTGCTTCATGGATCGGATGCGATCGAAAGTCATGCCTGGCGAGGTCCGTCGAGACCGCATGCTCGCGCTGATCGAAGAGCACAGTTTCATGCGCGTGGCCGACCTCAGCGACATGTTCGAGGTCTCCGAAGTCACGGTGCGATCGGACCTGGACCAACTCGCTCGTATGTCGCTGGTCGAACGAGTCCACGGTGGAGCAATGACGCGGAGCCGGGTCTCTGGGAACGAGCCGTCGCTCGAAGAGACCGAGCCAACGTTCGAGGAGTCCACCGACAAGCTGGCCGTGGAGAAAGCGGCCATCGGCAGGGCGGCAGCATCACTCGTCTCATCCGGGGACTCGCTCATCATCGATGTCGGTACGACCGCTACCGCCGTTGCTCACGCCTTGACGGAGCGCGCGGATCTCGACGACGTCGTCGTTTTCACGAACGGCCTCACGATCGCGATGGAATTGGAATCTGCGATTCCCCGGTTCACCGTGATTCTGACCGGAGGCAAGCTCCGCCCTCGCCAGCACTCCCTCGTTAATCCCATGGGCAGCGGGATTCTGGATCAGATCAACGTCACGACGGCGTTCATCGGCTGCAACGGGATTCACCCCACCGACGGAGTTACCAACATCAATCTGCCCGAAGCTCAGATCAAGATCCGGATGATCGAGGCAGCCCATCAGGTCGTGGTCGTCGCCGACGGATCCAAGGTCGGCAAAGCCAGTGTTGCGAGGATCGCCCGTATCGAAGATGTCGATCGGCTGATTACGACCGACTCGGCCCCGTCGGAGACGCTCGGCCAGATCCAGAATCTGGGTGTGGAAACCACCGTGGCCACATGACGGCGGCACACCGGCGGCACAACCCGCTCACCGACGAGTGGGTTCTCGTGTCACCCGGCCGGGCGAAGCGGCCGTGGCTCGGCCACACCGAGTCCATCGAAGTCGCAGATCCGGTTCCCTACGACCCCCGCTGCTACCTCTGCCCGACGAACGAACGGATGAGCGGGGACACGAACCCTGCCTTCGAATCCACATATGTGTTCACCAATGACTTCGCCGCCCTCCGGCCCGACGTCGAGCCGACAGACAGCGAGGACGGCCTCCTCCGGTCTGAAACCCAGCAGGGAACGTGTCGGGTTGTCTGCTATTCGCCTCGCCACGACCTCCGGTTGTCGCTGATGACACCGACCGAGATTGAATCGGTGATCGACATGTGGAGCGACCAGACCGCCGAACTGGGAGAGCAGTACCAATGGGTCCAAGTCTTCGAGAACAACGGTGAAGCGATGGGGGCGTCGAACCCCCACCCTCACGGACAGATCTGGGCCGGGACCGCTCTGCCGACACTCCCCGAGCGCGAGGACATCACGCAACGCCGCTACGCCCGAGACAACGATTCTTCGCTCCTCCTCGACTACTTGGATCAGGAACACGGCGGCGAACGCGTCGTCGTGGATGGTGAAGAGTGGGTCGCTCTCGTGCCGTACTGGGCAACATGGCCGTTCGAGACGCTCGTCGTGCCCAAGACGCCGATCCGTCGCATCACCGAGGTCGACGGAACCGTACGCGCCTCGCTCGCCGCTGTCCTGAACGAGCTCCTGATCCGGTATGACAATCTGTTCGAGCACCCCTTCCCCTATTCGATGGGTTGGCACGGGGCGCCGATCGGAGATGACGACCACGACCACTGGCAGCTCCACGCCCACTTCTACCCGCCGCTGCTGCGATCAGCGACCGTCAGGAAGTTCATGGTCGGATACGAACTCCTCGCCGAGGCTCAACGAGACCTCACCCCGGAAGAGGCGGCCACCCGCCTCCGCGAGCTCTCTTCCACCCACTACTCGCAGCCAGACGCACGGTGACGTCAAGCGAGGCTGCTGTCGGCCTCTTTCGTGCCCGGTTCGGCGGAGAACCGGAATTCATCGTTCGCTCTCCCGGTCGAGTCAATCTCATCGGCGAGCACACCGACTACAACGACGGGTTCGTGCTCCCCATGGCGATCGAGCAGTCGACATGGGTGGCGCTGCGCAGCAGTGACGACCGTACGGTCCGTCTCTCATCGATCGGACACCCGGATGCCGAGTTCGATCTCGATGCGCTGACCCGTGGCAACGACGGCTGGGCCGAGTACGTCAAGGGAATCGCATGGGCGATCGGAGCAGAGCCGCTCCGCGGCTGGGAGGGGGCGTTTGCGACGAGCATCCCCATCGGTGCGGGCCTCTCCTCATCGGCGGCGCTTGGCATCGCGAGTGCACTCGCCTTCACTGTGGTGTCGGGCGAGCCATGGCGACCGGTCGAAGCGGCCCTTGCGGCACAGCGGGTCGAGAACGACTGGATGGGACTCGGGTCAGGCATCATGGATCAATTGATCATCGCGACCGCCAAAGCGGGGCATGCGACGCTCATCGACTGCAGGAGCCTCGATCTCGCCCCGACGGCATTACCCGATGACATGGACGTCGTCATCCTCGACACCGGGACGCGCAGGCAACTGGTTGGCTCCGAATACGACGACCGGCGCAACGCCTGCGAACGAGTCGCGAAGGCTGCGCATGTCGTAGCCCTGCGCGACCTGTCGATCGTCGACCTCGAGGCGATGACCGGTAAGATCTCCGACGATGATCTGCGCCGGGCTCGCCATGTGGTCACCGAGAACGCACGCACCATTGAAGCTGCGGCTGCGCTCGACACCGGTGACGTTCGGAAGATCGGGGAGTTGATGGACGATGCTCACCGCAGTATTCGCGATGACTTCGAGGCCTCGTCGAGTGCCCTCGATCTCATGGTCGAGATCGCGTCGGACCTCGAAGGGTGCCTGGGTGCCCGGATGACGGGCGGGGGCTTCGGCGGATGCGCCGTGGCGCTCGTGCGCGGCGAAAAGACGGCGCGCTTCGTCGAAGAGATCACTCGCCGCTACGAAGCTGTGAGCGACAATGAAGCGAAGGTGTACGTAACCAGAGCCGCGGCCGGCGCAAGCATCGACTCGATAGGAGATCCAATCGAATGAGCATTCTTGTCACCGGCGGGGCCGGATACGTCGGCGGCGCCGTCGTCGATCATCTGATCGAGCAGGGCGAAGCCGTGGTCGTAGTGGACAACCTGAGCCGGAGCCCCGACAGTGCACTGCCTCCCGGTGTCCCCTTCTACCAGGCCGACATCGGCGATCGGGAGGCGATCGCCGGCATCGTGCGAGACCATGAGATCGAAGCCTGCCTGCACTTCGCCGGACTCATCGCCGTCGGCGAGTCGGTCGAGCAGCCGGGCCTCTACTTCGAGCAGAACGTCTCCCAGACGATCGACCTTCTCGACGTGCTCGCCACCAACGGCGTGAACAACGTCGTGTTCTCATCGTCGGCGGCCGTCTACGGCGAACCCGATCAGATCCCGATCACCGAGGACCATCCTCATCGACCGACCAGCCCGTACGGTTCCACCAAGTCGATCGTTGAACAGATTCTTGCCCAGTACGACCTCACGGGGATGATCCGTTCCGTCTCGCTCCGCTACTTCAACGCTGCGGGCGCCGCGCCGGGCAGGTCGGAGCGTCACACACCCGAGACCCATCTCATCCCACTGGCGATCGATGCAGCCCTCGCTCTCCGTGACCCGCTCACCGTCTTCGGCACCGACTACGACACACCCGACGGCACGGCCGTTCGTGACTACGTCCACGTGATCGACCTTGCCGACGCTCACCTCCGCGCTCTCGACTACCTGCACGGCGGTGGGGCAACCGAGGCACTCAACCTCGGGAACGGTGAGGGGTATTCGGTGATGCAGGTGATCGAGTCGGTCTCCCGTGTCGCCGGCCGCGAGGTGCCGTTCGAGTTCGGTGCTCGTCGACCTGGAGATCCGCCGGTCCTCGTCGCTTCGGCCGATCGGGCACGATTGATTCTGGACTGGGTTCCGCAGCATCCCGACCTCGACGCCATCGTCTCGAGCGCGTGGGCCTCGAGAACTCCGGCGTAGTAGCCGGGAGTCCGTCTACTCCACAACCACCGATTCGTAGATCGCCTCGTACTCAACGGCACGGGCGTCCCACGACCAGTCCCTGGTCATTCCGTTGACCTGAATCGTCTTCCAAAGCTTCGGCATGGACGACTGATAGTGCATCGCACGCCGGATGGTCTTCGTGAGGGACGGATGCTGGAAGGAACGGAACACGAATCCCGTGCCGTTCTCGGGATCTTCGTCGATATCGAAGACGGTGTCCTCGAGTCCACCGGTGAAGTGGACGATCGGCGGGGTCCCGTAGCGCATGGCGTAGATCTGCCCGAGCCCGCAGGGCTCGTACTGAGACGGCATGAGGTAGGCATCGGACCCGGCGAAGATGATCCGAGATCCCGATTCGTCGAAGGGCACGTGCACCACGGCTGTGGGATGGCGATCAGCCCAACCGTCGACAAGCGGATCGAGATCACCGTTCCCCATGAACACAAAGCGGACGCCTTCGGCGACGAGAGCATCGATGTCGTAGTCGACGAGCCCAAGGCCCTTCTGCCCCGACATCCGGCCGACGTTGCCGAGGATGAACCCGTCGTCCAGTCCATACTCAGCCAACAGCACCTTCTTCGACGCCGAGCGCCCCACAAGACTGCCTGCGGTGAACGCTTTGGGGAGACCCGGATCGCGGCCCGGATTCCAGTCATCGGTGTCGATGCCGTTGAGGACCCCGACGATCGGCCGGAACAACCCACGGATGACCCCACCGAGACCAAAGGACGTCTCATCTATTTCGAGCTCCCTGGCGTGACCCGGGCTCACCGTTGTTGCCTGGGTTGCACCAACGATGCCGGCCTTCAGGAAGTTCGCCTCGCCGAACCACTCCATATCGCCACCAAGCACAGACGCCTTCGGGCCGAGGCCGAGTACCTCCACGGCAGGTCCGAGTGGTCCGACCATCGGATATGACGCATTGTGGATCGTGAACACCGTTGGCACCGTCGTCTTCAACGCCACCGCCCCGACGTGGCCATCGTGGAGATGGACAACGTCGAATCCATCAGCGATCTCAGCAACCGCGACCGAGAAACGGGCGAATCGCTCCCAGTTGTCGTCGTACGAAGAAGACGCGTCGGGTCCGTAGATACCGGGCCGATCGAAGGATGGATCGAGCCAGAAGAGGACTTCGACCTCGCGGTCCTTGTGCATCTTCCATGGCTTCCCCGTGACCTTCCGGCCCGGTGCATCGGCATCCTGATACCCGGGGACGGCGACCGTGACGTCGTGATCGACGGAGAGAGCATGGGCCAGTCCGGCAACAGCGTTCCCCAACCCCCCGGTACGGACAAATGGCAAGAACTCGGCAGCAGCAAACAAGATCTTCATGAGGAGCAGCGTACTGCTCGAGATGTCGGCGGGTGTCGTCGGTCGCTGCTCCGTACTGAGTACTCAGTACTCAGTACTCAGTACTTGTTTCACCGTTCCCGTCGATCGGCCCACGACCAACTCTGGAGCGAATACCTGGGTTTGGCTGACGCCGTTGCCATCGATCGCATCCACCAGCAACGCGCTTGCGGCCGCCGACATGCGGTCGACCGGTTGGCGCAGCGTTGTCAGTTTCGGCGCCGTATAGGACATCGCCGGTGTTCCGTCGAATCCGATCACGGACACGTCATCGGGCACTTCGCCGCCCCAACCACGAACGGCAGAGATCGCCCCGGCCGCCATGAGGTCGTTCGCTGCGATGATCCCGGTGATCCCGGCCTCCAGGAGTTGGGCACTCCCGGCCTGTCCCCCCTCGAAGGTGAACACGGTCTCTGACACGATGCTCTCGTCACACTCAACCCCCAGACGAGTTGCCGCGACGCGACAGCCTTCCATCATGTCCAATGAGGTCGAGTAGCGCATCGGTCCGATGAGCATGCCGATTCTCCGGTGCCCGAGCGTCACGAGATGACGGACCGCAGATGCGGTGGCGGCCTTCAGATCGACGGCCACAGCGGGCAACGGGCTTGGAGCGTGGATGCCGTTGATGAGCACGAGAGGCAGACCCTGGTCACGCAGAGCGACATACGGTTCGTACCCGATCTCCGGCTGGGAGTACCTACCGTTGACGACGACCACACCTGCCGCGTGGGTCGACAGGAAGTGTTCCAGGTAGTCCTGCTCGTTCACCGTCTCCGACGTCGCTGAGCAGACCACCGGAAGCATTCCGCGGCTTGCGAGATGGGTCTGAAGGGATTGGGCAAAGAGAGCGAAGACCGGGTTCTCAAGTTCGGGTGTGATGATCCCGACGACGCCGGAGGTGTTCGACCGTGAGGGTACGTCTCGATAGCCGAGATCCCCCATCACATCGAGTACACGGCGGCGGGTTGCTTCCGCCACGCCCGGACGACCGTTCAGGACGCGACTCACCGTCGCTTCACTGACGTCTGCGAGCTGTGCTACTTCGGCAAGTTTTGGTCTCATCGCCTTCAAGCGTACGGCGGCTTCGAACCTTCTTGCAGAATCCTTGCAAGATTTCTGCAAGTTTGTGATGACTTATTGGGAGAGCCCCATACACTCTCCGACGATCGCAGTCCAGCGGTCCGAGATTCACCTACAGGAGGAACTCCCGATATGAGGAGCCGATTTATCGCCCTCGTTGGTCTCGTACTCGTCCTCGCCCTCGTTGGCGCTGCCTGCAGCAGCGACGACACCGGTGAAGAGAGCACAACGACCACCGAAGCAACGACGACCACGACCGAAGCACCAACCACGACGACGACCGCCGCACCGACCACGACCGTGCCGGCAGAAGACCTGCCCCCGCTGGTGATCTGGGCCGATGAGAAGCGCGCTCCCGTCATCGAAGAGATCGCTCCGGCGTTCACCGAAGCGACCGGCGTTGAGATCCAGGTGACCCTCGTCGACTTCGGAGACATGAAGGACGAAGTCACCACGAAGGGTCCCGCCGGCGAAGGTCCCGACATCTTTATCGGTGCCCACGACTGGGTTGGCGAGTTGGCCGACAACGGCGCCGTTGCGCCGATCGACCTTGGCGGCCGTGCCGACGAGTTCACCCTCGGTGGCCTCGCAGCGCTGCGCTGGGACGGTCAGCAGTACGGACTCCCCTACGTGACCGAAGCCGTCGCCCTCTACTACAACACCGACCTCGTTCCGATCGCCCCGACGACGCTCGCAGAGCTCACGGCCACGTGTGACGCGGTTGAGGTTGAGAACTGCCTCGGCATCCCCGGCGGCAACGACGGTGGCGATGCGTACCACCATTACCCGTTCCTGTCCGCCGCGGGCGGCTACATCTTCGGCTACGACGTCGGCACCGGCTTCGATGTTGAAGACATCGGTCTCGACTCAACCGAAGCCGTTGCAGGGATCGCCGTCCTCGAGGGCCTCATCACCAACGGGTACGTCGCTTCGACGAACTACGACGACGCGAAGAACCTCTTCCTCGCCGGCGACCAGGCCTACTGGCTCACCGGCCCGTGGGAGCTCGGCACGTTGCAGGACCAGAGCGACGTCAACTGGAGCGTCACGATGCTCCCGACGGTCGATGGCAACCCCATGCGTCCGTTCGTCGGAGTTCAGGGCTTCTACATGAGCGCCTTCTCCGAGAACCAGGCCGTGGCCGAGGAGTTCCTCCTGAACTACATCGCCACACCTGAGACGATGCTCGCCCTGTTCGAGGCCGACCCCCGTGGTTCGGCGTATCTCGCCACCCTCGACGAGATCAAGAGCGATCCCGTCAACGCGACGTTCGCGTTGTCGGCCGCCACCGGTCAGTTCATGCCCAACGTTCCCGAAATGGGTGCGGTCTGGGGTCCCGTGGGCGACAACTTCCTCGCCCTCCGCAACGGAGACATCGGCGCTGCAGAAGCCGCGACGAACATGGCCGATCAGGTTGCGACCGTCATCGCCGAAGGCTGATCACGTCCAACAACTAGACGGAACCGCGTGCACGAGCACGCACCGAGGGAGGGCCATCGGCCCTCCCTTTTCCGCGTCCGGGTCCCCTTGCGAGCGACGGTCTACACTCCCGATCCATGGTCGGCGAACCCACACGACGCACTCTGAACGACTGGGATCGCGGGTTCTGGTTCCGCCTCATCGGCATCGCCGTCCTCGATGCACTCGCCCTGTACGCCACGTTCATCCTGATCGGGGATGGCGCAGTACTGATGCTCATCAGCCTGATCATCGGCACCGTCTTCATCAACTGGGTGTACCTCTGGCCCCGAACGATGGCACTGCGGTGGATCACGCCGGGTCTGATCTTCATGACGATCTTCGTCGTGCTGCCCATCTTCTACACCGTCTACGTCTCACTGACGAACCAGAGGACAGGGAACCTCACAGCCAAAGAGCAGACGATCGACTTCTGGGAAGCCAAGGTGCACGTGGATCCGGATGCCGAGGGCCAACTCTTCGATCTCTTCGTCTACACCGACGACGCCGGGGAGTATCGCTTCCTGCTGGCGAACGACGACGGCGCCTACTTCTTCGGTCAGCCTCGCTTGCGTTCCGAACCACCGGTCGAGGACGCCATTGAGGGTGAGGGGACCTTCGACGCCGGCGAAGAAGTCCCTCCCCCAGAGTTCAACGGTTTCCGTCTCATGGCCAAACGCGAGGTCTTCGCCCTTGCGAACTCATTGGACTTCAAACAACTCGTCATCGATACGCCCGATGGTGAGATCGTCATCCTTGGCCTCTCTCAGGGGCGCGTCGTCCTTGCGAGCCAGCGCTACGTCTACGACGCCGAACAGGACGCGTTGATCGACACGGTTGAGAACCGGGTCTGTATCCCCGGAGATATCACGGCCACGAAGGGGAACTTCGTCTGCGACGACGGAGAGATCCTCATCCCCGGTTGGGTCGCATTCATCGGCGCCGAGAACTACACGAGGGTCGCCACGAACCCGTTGATCCGTGAAGCATTCTTCAGAGTCTTCGTCTGGAACATGGCCTTCGCCCTTCTCACGGTCGTATTCACCTTCGCAATGGGTCTGACGCTCGCGATCGTTCTCCATCACTACCGGATGAAAGGCCTCAAGTTCTATCGGTCGGTGTTCATCATCCCGTATGCGATCCCCGCGTTCCTGTCGATCCTTGTGTGGCGCGGTCTCCTCAACCCTGCGTTTGGCGTGGTCAACGCCACGCTCGCTCCTCTCTACGACCTCCTCGGGATGGATCCGATCCGCTGGTTGTCGGATCCCACGTGGGCGAAGATTGCCATCCTCCTCGTCAACCTCTGGCTCGGCTTCCCGTATATGTTCCTCCTGGCTACCGGCGCGCTCCAGTCGATCCCATCGGACATCCAGGAGGCGGCCCGCACCGACGGCGCCAGTGGGATGAGAGTGTTCTGGAAGATCACCTTCCCGCTGCTGATGGTCGCCCTGGCGCCCCTCATGATCGGTTCGTTCGCCTTCAACTTCAACAACTTCAACCTGATCTTCCTGCTCACCGGCGGTGGCCCGCCCGTCCTTGGAGCGGCCGTCCCGGTCGGACACACCGACATCCTCATTTCGTTCACGTTCAACCTCGCCTCCGCTTCGGGCCGCGGGAACAACTTCGGCCTGGCGGCGGCGATCACGATGTTCATCTTCCTCATCGTGCTGGTGATATCGGCGTTCAGTTTCCGCTTCACAAAACGGCTGGAGGAGATCTATGGCAGCCTCTGACAAAGAGCTTGAGGCCAGGGTCGATATAGCCGCCAAGACGGGTGGCCAGCGCGGCATGCCCTTCGCGTGGCGTCGGGCGAAGAAACAGAAGGTCGTCTATCCGCCGCAGAGCCCGAAGATGTGGCTCAAGACGGTCGGATGGCGCCACCTCATCGCGATCATGGCGTCGATCTTCGCGATCTACCCGGTCCTGTACATCGTGTCATCGTCGCTAAGTGCTCAGGACAACCTCTCCGGAGCGAGCCTCATCCCGAAGGAGTTCTCGCTCGATTCTTACAGGGAGTTCTTCAACCCGGAGAATCCCAACATCACCCCCTTCACCACGTGGCTGCGCAACACATGGATCGTCTCGCTCGTCGCTGCATCGCTCAACGTCGCCCTGGCCGCCATGGCGGCATACGCGTTCTCCCGGTTCCGGTTCAAGGGTCGTCGATCGGGCCTGCTCGGGTTGCTCCTCGTTCAGATCTTTCCGCAGTTCCTCGCCTTCGTCGCGATCCTGCTGATCATGATCGAGATCGGGAACGTCTTCCCGGCGATCGGTCTCGACACACTCGCCGGCCTCACCCTCGTCTACCTGGGTGGTGCCATCGGGTTCAACACGTTCTTGATCAAGGGTTTCATGGACTCGGTCCCGGAGTCGCTCGACGAGTCGGCACGCGTCGACGGCGCCGGTGTCGGAACGATCTACTGGAAGATCATCCTCCCCCTCGCCCGGCCGGCACTCGCCGTGATCTTCATCATCAGCTTCATCGGCCTCTTCGGCGAGTTCCTTCTGGCACGAACACTGCTGTCCAGCACGGACAACTTCACGCTCGCCGTCGGCCTCCAGTTGTTCACGAACGCCGACTACGGCGCCAAGTGGGGACTGTTGAGCGCCTCGGTGGTGATCGCCGCCCTGCCGATCGTCCTCACGTTCCTCGTGGCACAGCGGGCGATCGTGTCCGGTCTCACCGGCGGCGCCGTCAAAGGCTAGCCCCCCCTCCCTCCAGGAGTCTGGCGTAGAAAACGGCACGATTCGGCCGTTTTCTACGCCAGACTCCTCATATCTCCGCCCAGACCCACATCACCCAGATCGCCATCATCGCCAAGCCGACCGCGAACTGAATTCCGGAGGCGAGGAGCATCGCCTTGAGCGTCGCCCAGGTCGCGCCGAGGGCGCCGGGGATGTGACGCTCCCGGACGATCGTCGTTACCAGGATCCCGACCACGAATCCGAGCGGGGCTCCGACGATCGGGACCACGAAGAATCCGGCCACGGCGAAGCCGAGGGCAATCAACTGGCCCCACCAGGGAACACCGACCGACGATGCCGTGCGTTGGGGGAGATAGAACGCCGAGGCTGTGCCGGTAATCGCCAGCACCGTGATCAGCGCCATCGCTACCCATCCTCCGGTAGTGGACCCGGCGAGGATCCCGTAGGCCACGGCTGCGAGCCAGATCACCCACAGGCCGGGCAGAATCGGCAGCACGGTCCCGGCGACGCCGATCACCATGACGACTGCGACCACAATGACGAGCAGCGTTTCGGCGGTCACCCGTCAGAGCGGATGCTCTCCTCGAGGAGCATCGCGATGTCTTTGACGATGACGGTCTCTTCGACGCCAAGGTCGCGCACACCGTCGTCGATCATGACAAAACAGAACGGGCAGCCCGTCGCAACGACGTCGGTGCCGCACGCGATGGCCTCCTCGGTGCGTTCGATGTTGATCTTCTTGCCGGTGTCCTCCTCGAACCACATCTTCCCGCCGCCGGCTCCGCAGCAGAACGAGTCGCTCTCGGCACGCGGCATCTCAACTCGCGTCCCCACCGCATCGACGATCTCCCGGGGCTGCTCATAGACGTCGTTGTAGCGGCCGAGGTAGCAGGGGTCGTGGAAGGTCACGGTCTGCCCGTTCGACTTCGGCTTGATCCTTCCGTCGTCGACGAGACGCATCAGCAGGTCGGAGTGGTGGATCGTTTCGTAGTCCCCTCCGAACTGCGGGTACTCGTTCTTCAGGGTGTTGAAGCAGTGCGGGCACTGGGTGACGATCTTGGTGACCCCGAGATCGTTCAGCGTCTCGATGTTCTGCAGTGCGAGACCCTGGAACACGTACTCGTTGCCCGTTCGACGGGCGGGGTCGCCCGTGCAGAGCTCCTTCTTCCCGAGGATCGCGAAGTCGACATCGGCTTCGTGGAGGAGCTTCGCCGTTGCGATCGTGACCTTCTTGTTCCGGTCGTCGAACGATCCGGCGCAGCCCACCCAGTAGAGGTACTCCGCTGTGACTCCCGGGTCGTCGAGGAACTTGACCTCGAAATCGAGCTCCTTGACCCAATCCCCACGGGTCGTCTGATCCATCCCGTAGATGTTGGAGGAGTTCTCCAGGCTGACGTATGCCTTGCCGAGCTCCGACGGGAACTCTGCCTCCATCAGCGAGAGGTATCGGCGCATGTCGAGGATCTTGTCGACGATCTCGAGGCCTGCCGGACAGGCCTCATCGCAGGCTCGGCAGGTCGTGCAGGACCACAGCTCCTCGGAAGTGATCCTCTCGAACACGAGATCCGACGAGACGGTGAGATCGCCGTCGACGCTCACCGTCGGCGAGACGGGGTCGGCAGTCGTCTGCGCAGCGACCTGTCCCAGTTTGAGAACGATCTCCCGCGGATCGAGTGGCTTGCCCGTCTGGCTCGCGGGACAGACATCGGTGCAACGACCGCACACGGTGCACGCATCGGTGTCGAAGAGTTGCTTCCAGGTGAACTCAGCGACCGTGGATGCGCCGATGACCTCGATGTCCTCCGCCTCCATGAGGTTCGGCACCGCGCTCATGGCACCCTTCGGCCGATCGCGGGGTGCCAATGCCAGGTTCGTCGGCGTGGTGACGACATGGCGGAGCTTTGTCGTTGGAAGTATGACGAGGAAAGCGACGAACGCCACCGCGTGGATGATCCAGAACGTCTGATGCCAGCCGGCCGCCGTCGCCGACGGGACCAGATAGGAGAGGGGGTAACCGACGAACGACCAGACCTCGAACGACGGCTGGCCGATCAGCGAAATCCGGGCAGCCTCGGTGAGGAGACCGGACACACCGATCAATCCGAGGGTGAAGAGTATCCAGCCATCCTCTGGGCGCGTCTTGGTCCTGAGGCGCCACGGCTTCTGCACGTATCGGCGTACGAAGGCCCACGCGATTCCGGCGACGAACACAACCGCTGCCAGATCGAGCACCGCCGAGTAGCCCTGGTAGAACCAGCCGTGGAGGAACTTCATGCTGCTCGGGAGGATGTGGTCGAGTTCGAGCGTGGCGGTCCCGATCATGAGGACGATGAATCCCCAGTAGATCATCGAGTGCATGAGACCGGCTTGGCGGTCCTCGAGGACTGTGCGCATCAGCAGGGCATCGCGGAATCCGATCAGGCGCTGCTTCCACATGCCCGATCGGCTCTCCCAGAGTCCCCGCTCCCAACTCCTCGCCCGTTGGGCGAAGAGGTAGAACATGACACCGAGGAACGTGGCGATCGTCACGTAGAAAAGGGCAACGATCACAGCGGGGATGTTCCCGAAGATCGGACGGCCGATGTCGAAGTGAGGCTCTTCCGGAAGTGACCCCAGCCACCAGAAGATCAGCGTCCCCACGACCGACAACCCGGCCAGAATCGCAAGAATCCGGCTCGGCATGACCTTCCACCCGTCGCGCTTCTCGTCGCTGTCCGGCGGCGTCTCAGTGGTGGTCAACACATGCCTCCTGTGGGTTCGGAGGTCAGTGTAGAGAACGGGACAGAGGGGCCAGCCACGGGGTGACAGGCGACAGGCGACAGGCGACAGGCGACAGGTTCGACCTACCGGTCGATCACCGTCGCACGGAAGCGTGTCATCATCCGGTGCAGGTCGGCGATACACGGACTCAGGCCATCCGCAGTTGCCGTGTCGATGTACCCGAGATCTTTGGCCATCAGCGTGTAGTAGTCCACTTCGCTTAGCGACCCCAGAGCGATTCCGAGGAACCGAGCGAAGTCCGCATACGAAGGGCGGCCAGATCCTTCAGCGATATTGGCAGGCACGGACACCGCCGCCCGCTGCATTTGGCTCGACATCCCGTAAGGCTCTTCGCTGGGGAATGATCGGACAACGCGATAGACGAGAGGGCGAGCTCGTGGCTCAGCTTCCAGATCTCGTACTGTCGATAGTTCCGCACGCCCTCACAACTACCACAACAACACCTTCACCCATATAGGTTCGATCGACCCTCAGCGCTGGATCTGCCTGTCACCTGTTGCCTGTTGCCCGCTCAGCTCAGCCCCACCACTTTCCCGTCTTCGTCGATGTCGATGCTGTGAGCCGAGGGGTGAGATCCGAGGCCGGGCATGCGGTTGATCGTCCCCGTCAGGGGGAGGATGAAACCAGCGCCGACTGAAGCCTGCACCTCTCGGACCCGGAGGATCCAACCGGTGGGAGCACCGAGGAGCGATGCGTCGTGACTCAACGAGTACTGGGTCTTGGCCATGCAGATCGGGAGGTGTCCCCAACCGAGTTCCTCGTAGCGAGCGAGTTGGCGCTCGGCTTTCGCATCGAACTTCACTCCGCCGGCACCGTAGACGTCGGTAGCGATCGTTTCGATCTTCTCCCGCAAGGGCATCTCGTCGGGATACAGCAGTTCGAACTGCGAGTCCTCAGCCACAGCGTCTTCGACGGCTCTGGCCAGATCCGCCATGCCGGGACCACCCTCAGCGTGCGGTTGAGCAACCGCCCACCGAACGCCCTCTTCGTCACAGACGCGACTGATCGCCTCATGCTCGGACGGGTGATCCGTGGGAAACGCATTGATCGCAACGACGGGAGTGACGCCATGGCGCCGCACGATTGCGATGTGCCGCCTGAGGTTCGCCGTCCCGGCGGCGACATCATCCGGATTCTCACGGAGCAACTCGTCGGGGAGCGGCCGGCCGGCTCGAATCGCGTAGTTGCCGGAGTGGAACTTCATCGTGCGAACCGTGGTCACGATCACCGCCGCATCCGGCTCGAGACCCGAGACGCGGCTCTTGATGTTGAAAAGCTTCTCGGCCCCGATGTCCGAGCCGAAGCCCGCTTCAGTGATCAGGTAGTCCCCGCCTCGGATGCCGACGAAGTCGCCCACGACCGACGAGTTGCCATGGGCGATGTTCGCGAAGGGGCCGGTGTGCACGATGGCCGGTGTGCCCTCGAGCGTCTGCATCAGGTTGGGAGACAGCGCGTCCTTGAGAAGCACCGCCGCCGCACCGGCTGCCTTCAGGTCTTCGGCGGTGACAGGTTCTCGGTGGCGGTCGTATCCGATTACGGTGCGCCCGAGCCGCTCCCGAAGATCCTGAAGGCTCGTGGCGAGACCGAGCATGGCCATGACCTCCGACGCCGCGGTGATATCGAATCCGGTCTCTCGTGGAACACCGTTGATCTTCCCGCCCAATCCCGTGACGATGTCCCGCAGCGCCCGGTCGTTCATGTCGAGCACACGTTTCCACGTCACGTCATCGGCGCCGAGGGATAGCTGATTGCCCCTGTAGATGTGGTTGTCGATGAGCGCTGAGATGAGGTTGTTCGCCGCCGTGATGGCGTGGAAGTCTCCGGTGAGGTGAAGGTTCATCTCTTCCATCGGCACGACCTGCGAGAAGCCGCCTCCGGCCGCTCCACCCTTGATCCCGAACGTGGGCCCGAGCGACGGTTGTCGCAGCGTCACCACCGCCTGCCGGTCGATGTGCTTGAACCCCTGAGCGAGGCCGATTGCGATCGTTGTCTTGCCCTCACCGAGCGGAGTCGGGTTCGTTGCAGTGACCAGCACGTACTTCGCCCGGGGAGGACCCATCTGGTCGATCGCCGACAGCGAGATCTTTGCCATTTCGCGGCCGTGATGTTCGACGCTGTCGGACGGGATACCCATCTCCTCGGCGATGTCCTCGATCCGTCGAAGATTCGCACCGCGTGCGATCTCGAGATCTGTTGGCATGGTCATCAACTCACGCTCCTTCGAGCGCCTTGGCAGCGACTCGAACGGGTTGTACCTACGCCTCGAGTCCCGTGGCTTCTCCACTGTCGGACTGTGTGGCTTCTCCACCGGTCGTGAGACCCAACTCGGCCTTCAACTCTTCGAGTTTGGCGTCTGCCTGTGCCTCGTTCATTGCCTGACGCAACTCGGCTTCGCCACCTTCGGGTGTTGCTTCGAAGATCTCGGCCTTCGCCATCGCCTGTGCCTTGCGCTTCTCGATCTTGTCCTCAACCGACTCGAGGGTTGGCAGTTCGTCGTCAAGCGTCGCCGACATCGATTGGACGGCAGCATTGACCGTCTCTTGCATCTTCGCCTGCTCGAGTGCACCAAGCAGTTCCATCTGCTTCGCGGAGAGTTCCTGGAGTTTCACGGCGTTGGCCTGCACGGCGCGCTTGGCCTCGTCGGCCTGTGTGATCGCCGTCCCGTACTGACCCTTGAGGGACGTCAGATTGTTCTCTGCACCCTGCAGCTTCGTCGCCTGGGCCTGAGCGATGTTCGTCCACTTGGCAACTCCGGCAGAATCCCCGGCAGCCTTGGACTCCTCAGCCTTGAGGATCGCCTGCTTGGCCATCTCCCGGGTCTCGCCGACCTCGTCCGCGGCCTTCTCGATCTTGGTCTCGAGTTGGGTGCGGTGTGCCACGATGTTGGCGGCCTGGTTCCGAAGATCCTGGTTCTTCTTCTTTGCCTGATCGATCGCCACCTGGATCTCGATTTCGGGATTCATCATATCGTCGGAGGTCGACTTGAACCATGATTGGATGTACAGCCACCATTTCTTGAACATTCGCATCCCTCTCTTGTGGTATTTGCGGTGCCCCGGATATTAGGTGCGATATCAGCCCCTACGACGGCCTCCGCCTCGCATCCGTGTTCTGCCCGTCGATCTTGAGCGTGAGCCGGAACTCGACGAACGGCGGGGAGAGCGACGCGCCGACGCCATCGATCCCATCAACAGGCCGGTCATCATCGCCGTCGTACCGGAAGATCGACGGTGTTCAGACCGCCGATAGACGGGCGCCGGGACACGAGGAGGCGTCAATGACGGAGCGGCTCCTCGTGGGGGAGCCGCCGGTTGAGGCTTCACCGGCTTCGGTGGAGGCTCTTCGCCGTCGAGGAGTGCCTCCACACTGTCGAGTCGCCAGATCGCCATGTCCAATTCCTCTGCCGTGGCGATGAGTTCCTCCGGCGAAGCCGCCCCTTGGTATGTATCGAGCGCTTGGGCATAGGCGACGGTCGCGGACTCGTAGAGGACCTCGACGGCCGGATCTGTCGAAGCTCTGACTTCGTCTTCGAGATCGATGATGTCGTTCGCAACGGCGTCGAGGCGCTTCTTGACCTCGACCCTTGCATCCTCGATCGCTCGCGCTGCGTCCTTCTTCGAGGACCGGGAGGACAGCCAGAGAACGAGTGCTCCGCCCGCGATGACGATCAGGAGGAATATCCATCCCAAGGGAAGCGCACCGGCCCCTCCGGGATCGGAGCCCCCGACCGGCTGGCCGATGAGCGTCGCGACGAACAGTTCTACAACCTCGATGTCCGATGCTCCGTTGAGAGAGACATCGGTGGCCTCATCGAGTTGCTCGCGTGTGTAGATGTCCCCCTCGGAGCCCCATCCCACCGTCTCGGGAGCGACAACGAGAACGGTGCCCGTCCCGCCCATTGCATCGAGTGTGTTCTCGGCGTAGATCGTGGCGCCTCCGGAGGGCTCGACGGCGAGAACCGCAATCGAGAGGCGCCCTCCTTCGAACCGGGCCGCGGCAACTGCGTCTTCAATGGCATCCGGGTCGGCATCCGACCCGTCTTCGACGAAAAATCCTTGAACTTCGAGTATCGGAGCGACGTCGGCAGGTTGAGCGGCGGCAACGAGGAAGACCAGTGCGACGGCAGCGAGGATCAGGCGTTTCATGAGATGAGGGTACCGGCAATCATCGAGACGACCGCCTACTTCCCGACTGCGGCCCGCACGAAGAACGCCACATTGGCGGGACGCTCGGCCATCCTTCGTGTGAGATACGGATACCAGGCAGAGCCGTATGGCACGTAGACACGGACCGGATGCCCTTCGTCGAGAAGCGATCGTTGCAGGTTCCGACGCACGCCGTAGAGCATTTGGAATTCCCACGGGCGCGAACGGCCCTCAGCGAGTCCTTTCGCAAGGTCGATCCGCTCGTCGTCGTGAGTAGCGATCGCCGGAGTGATCCCCGGGGTGGCCATCAGTCGTCGGGTGAGCGTATCGAAAGCGGCATTGACTCGATCTCTGTCTTGATGAGCGACCTCCGCCGGTTCGGCGTAGGCCCCTTTGCAGAGCCGTACGTGACCGCCGTGCACCACGATGCGGTCGAGATCGGCTGGGGTGCGATAGAGGTAGCTCTGGACGGCGATACCCACGTTTCCATGTCGGTCCTGAACCGTCTCGAACGCGGCGACGGTCTTCTCGACGAGTTCAGACTCCTCCATGTCGACGGTCACCGTCGTCCCGGCATCGGCAGCTCGGGCTGCAAGCGCGTCCAGGGATTCGACGGTGAGATCATCGTCGAGACCGAGTCCGAGTTGGGTCAGCTTCACGGAGATGTTGGCATCGATGCCACTTTCGTGGATCCTGTCAAGACACTGCAGGTAGTCGTCACGAGCGGCAACGGCAGCCGCCACATCGGTCACGTGTTCTCCAAGATGATCAAGCGAAACCTGAGCCCCCATCTCGTTCAGAGTTCGCGCGGCAGCGACCGCTTCATCGATGGTTTCTCCTGCGACGAAACGAAGCGACAGACGACGCCCCGCTCCAGACTCGGAGAAGAGCTTCCTGACTGATGAACGACCGGTGACCGCGAGCACACTGCGACCGACGATGTTCACTCTGTGGAATCCCCAGACGCACGCTTGCCGAGTTCGCGGGATCGCCGCGCTGCTGCACGGATCGCGTCCTCCATCAGCGTGCGGAACCCACCCTCTTCGAGGGCGTAGATGGCGGCAGCGGTCGTCCCACCAGGTGAGGTCACATTTCCTCGCAGACGGAACGCACTCTTCTCGGATCCGGCGAGCAACATGCCCGCTCCTCGCAGGGTCTGGTGGACGAGGCGCTCGGCTGCATAGTGCGGGAGTCCCTCGCGAATCGCCGCCTCAGTCATGGCTTCGGCCAGGAGAAATACATACGCCGGACCGGTCCCGGACACGGCCGTCACGGCATCGAGCAGGTCCTCGGACAATTCGATCGTTTCGCCGACGGCCCCGAGGACCGCTGCGGCGTCACTGATCGCTTCGGCATCGGCATGCGCGCCGCCGCAGTAGGCGGTCATGCCCTCATCTATCGCAGCCGGCGTGTTCGGCATGGAGCGAACGATCGGGATATCCGGGAGCGCCTTCTCATACGAGTCGATCGTTACACCGGCGGCTATCGAGACGATGACCTGGTCCGGCGTGAGAGCTTCGCGAATCGACTCTATGAGTCCCGGCACGTCCTTCGGCTTGACCGCGACCACGATCACCCTCTTCCCTGCTGCCGCCTCCGCGGCATCAAGGGTCGCGGTAATCCCGGTGAGGAACTCGACCTCTCTGATCCGCTCGGGCCGACGGTCGGCGATGGAGAGGTCGCTCGTCTCCCAGCCCGCACGGAGCAAGCCGACACTGAACGTCTCTCCCATCGCCCCGGCTCCGAGAATGGCAACAGTCGGTTTCATAGCCTCAACTCTACAACGACCTCACGAACCCAGGTCTCGCAGGGCCGTTACGTAATAGTCGGTGATGTCATCGCTGAACGCGACGAGACGAATCTCGTCGAGGTCTCCCCCTCCACTGAGCCACGTCGAAACCGACTCGACGATCACCCGGCATGCCTCCGCTGGTGGATACCCGTAGATCCCGGACGAGATAGCCGGCATGGCGATCGAGCGGGCGCCCAGTGCGACGGCGGCGTCGAGCGCCACCCTCACTGCCTCGCCCAGCAGCACCTCGTTGTCCCGGCCGTCCCGATAGACCGGCCCCACCACGTGGATCACGTGATCGGCCGACATCGAACCGGCCGAGGTGACGGCAGCGCTCCCGAGTGGCACCGGCCCGAAGGCGTCGACCCATGCGCTGGATTCGATATCGACCGCCGGCGCCCCGGCCGCAGCGATCGCCGCAGCGACGCCACCACCATGTGCCAGGTGAGCATTGGCTGCATTGACGATCGCGTCCACGTCCTGCTTTGTGATATCTCCTCGTACGACCTCGATCCGCCCCTCCATCTCAGCCTTCGATCTCTACGGTCGAGGTCGATTGGGTCGAACCCGTCAGCCGCTCAATCTGCGATGCGAAACGTTCCGGGTCGCCCGTCGTCAGATACCGCGTCACACCGTTGTCGGTGTCGTCGTGACCAGGTCGCACCCGAACGACTTGCCGGGCAATGGCGGGTGCCGGATCGATGACGGTGACACCGTCCCCGGCAGCGGCCTGGATCTGGTCGGCGACGAACGAGTAGTGCGTGCAGCCCAGCACGATTGTGTCGGCGCCTCGCCCGACGACGTCTGCTGTGAATCGCCGGATCAGGTCATCGGTGTCGTCTCCGTCTTCGATCGCTGCGGCAAGACCGGGACACGCCCGTGCGACAACGGAGACTCCCCGGGCGTGCCGGTCGACAACCGACGAGAAGAGCTCCCCCTGGAACGTGGCCTCGGTGGCAAGCACACCGATGGTTCCGCGCTGTGTGGCGCCGACCGCCGGTTTGACGGCTGGTTCCATGCCGACGAACGACACCGCAGGAAACCGATCCCGAAGCTCGTGGAGTGCGGCGGCAGATGCACTGTTGCAGGCAACAACGACGGTGGTCGCTCCCGCGTCGATCAGGTACTCGCTGACTGCAAACGCTCGCGCTCGTACAGCGGTGAGCCCCCGCTCGCCGTACGGGGAGTGCGCTTGATCTGCCACATATACGATTTCGGTCGACGGGAGAAGCGATTGCACCTCTCTCAGGATTCCAAGACCGCCGACACCCGAGTCGAAGATCCCGATCGAACCTGCGGTCACCAGGATTCACCGTGCCGATTGCGATAGGCGACATCGCCCATCGGCTTGCGACCGCCAAAGTTCCGTGGCGCCGCATCGTCCGCCGGATAACCGAGGGCGACGGCGTACCGGCATCTGGCTCCCTCGGGGAGGCCAAGAATGGCACGAGCGTCGGCCTCGCGATGCAGGGTGATCGGACACGATGCCAGACCGAGAGCGTCGGCTGCGAGCATCACATTCTGTGCGACGCGACCGGTATCGAACTCGTAGCCGGCGCTCTCCTCCACGAGAGCGAATGCGACCGGGGCCGCGCTGAGGGGAATGGTGAAGTCCCCGCATGTGGCCAACCGCTCCTTCTGATCGCCGTCGACGACGATGAAGGACCAGTTCTGGAGGTTCTTGCTGCTCCCGGTCCATCGAGCCGTCTCGAGCAGGCGCTCGATCAGGGCATCCGGCAGTGGATCGTCGCGGTACGAGCGGAGGGCACGAAGAGAGAGGATGCGGTCGTAGTGATCGTTGGTAGTCATAGCGTCAGCGTACCCACGAGAAAGGGACCGGGGTAAACCCGGTCCCTTTCTATCAACGGTTTGTGTCGGTTCAGCCGAGAAGCTTCGCCTTCTGACCGGCGAATTCCTCGTCGGTGAGCTTGCCGGCATCGTGCAGCGCCGAAAGCTGCGTCAGCTGGTCGGCAGTCGATTCGTTACCGGCAACGTCACGGATGTGGGCGTTCTGCGCCTTCTGAACAGCCGCAGCGTGCTCAACCTGGCGCTCCTGCATCTTGCCGCCCTGGGCGATCAGATACACGAGCACGCCGAGCATCGGCAGGAAGACGATGAAGAGCGTCCACCCGGCCTTCGCCCATCCGGATATGTGGCTACGGAACACGTCTACGAAGACGGTGATGAGGAGCCAGATCCAGATGACGAATAGGAAGAACCACAACATCCACCAGAAGACGTTGAGCAGTGGATAGGAAGACTCGGCAATAAGCGGCACAGGAACCTCTTTCTACGTTGGTTGACCGTTTGCAGTGACGGGGCCCGCGAGAAAGCCTGTCCCGCAGGCATCGCCTGTGGCATGAACCCTAGTGGTCTACGTTCGCTTTACTGCCTTCCTAGAACGACTCGACCGGCAGATCCATGAGCGCACCGTCTTCGGTCTCAGCGAGCGTGCGGCGCAGATGGGCTTTCGGGAGCACCGTCAAGGCGAAGTACCGCGCCGAAGCGATCTTGCCCTCATAGAACGCCCGGTCGGCGTCGCTCGCGTCGGGCAGCGCCTCGAGGGCGATGTCCGCGTGACGGATCAGGAGCCACCCGATAACCACCTCGGCAAGGCTCTCGAGCAGCGATGTGGTGTGCAGGCCCGTCTTGTAGATCAAGGGTGGATCCTGCATCGCACCCATCGAGTAGCCGACGAGCGCTCCGACGTGCATCTGAAGGTCCTCGAGCGCCTTGCCGAGCAGTTCACGCTCGACGGCCATCTCTTCGGAACCACCCTTGACCGTCTCGAGGATGTCCTGTCCGAGACGCATCAGTGTCGCGCCCTGATCCCTGGCGATCTTCCGGAAGAAGAGGTCGAGACCCTGGATCGCGGTCGTCCCCTCGTAGATCGTGTCGATCTTCGCGTCGCGGATGTACTGCTCCATCGGATAGTCGCGTGAGTAGCCGGAGCCACCGAGAACCTGGAGCGACTGTGCCAACAGTTCGTACGCCTTCTCGGATGAGTACCCCTTCACCAGCGGAAGGAGCAGGTCGTTGAGCTTCGCCCAGTACGGCTCCTCGGGATGGAGGTGCGCCATGTCGAGCACCCACGCCGCGTAGATCACCATCGCCCGCATTCCCTCAGCGTGCGCCTTCTGCGTCATCAGCATGCGCCGGACGGCAGGATGGTGAATGATCGTCACGCGTGGTGCCGTCTTGTTGCGGCTCTCTGTGAGATCGGCAGATTGGACGCGTTCCTGGGCGTACTCGAGTGCGTTCAGATATCCCGTCGACAACGTCGCCGCTGCCTTGACACCGATCGACATGCGGGCATCTTCGATGACGAGGAACATCTGCCGGATACCTTCGTGCACATCGCCAACGAGGTAGCCCACCGCGGGCTCGTCCATCCCGAACGTGAGCTCACAGGTGGTCGAACCGCGGATTCCCATCTTGTCCTCGAGGCCCGTCGCCACAACACCGTTGCGCTCACCGAGCGAGCCGTCCTCGTTCACGAGGTACTTCGGGACGATGAACATCGATAGACCCTTCGTCCCCGGTTCGGCGTCCGGACGCCGGGCAAGGACGAGGTGGATGATGTTCTCGTTGTAGTCGCTCTCACCCGACGTGATGAACCGCTTCACCCCTTCGATGTGCCACTTGTCACCTTCGACGTGGAAGGCCTTTGTGATGCCTGCGCCCACATCCGAACCCGCGTCGGCCTCGGTGAGCACCATCGTCCCGCCCCAGTTCCGCTCGACCATCGGTACCGCGAAACGCTCGACCTGTTCCGGGGTTGCGACAGATTCGATCACCCGCGCCATGAGAACACCGGTCGCGAAAAGGTAAGCGGCAGCATTCGCACCGGCGAACAACTCGCCTGAGGCCCAACGCAGCGTCTCCGGGGCGCCAAAGCCGCCGAGGCTCTTCGGGAGACCGACCAGATGCCAGCCACCATCGTTGAAAGCGTCAAGGCTCTTCTTCATACCGGGCGGCAGCTCAACGTTGCCGTCGATCAGTTTGAGTTTGACGCGATCGCCTTCGACGAAGCTCTCAGCGAAGTCCTCGGTGGCGAGGCGCTCGACCTCGCGCAGAATGTCCATCGCAGTGTCGTGATCGATCTCTTCGAACGGTGCTTTGCCGAGATACTCGTCGACTCCGTAGGCCTCGAAAAGGTTGAACTCGAGATCTCGAAGGTTGCTCTTGTAGTGGCTCATTGCTCACTCCCCGGCTGGTGTCGCCATCGTGTTCCTGGTGGCGAACGATTCCGGGGGCGGACCACCGGTCGTCCGACTTTTTGAGTATACACTCCATTTTGGAGTGCTCACTCAAGATCGAAGTATGATCGGCTTCGAAGGAGGCCCGAGATGGCCCGCTACCAGGTCGGCATCAGAACAGAACGGAAGATCCTCGAGGCGACTCGCGAGTTGCTCTCCGAGGGCGGTCTCGATGCCGCGACGCTCAAGGCGATCTGTGACAGGGCCGGTGTGCAAGCCGGTTCGTTCTACAACATCTTCCCTTCCAAGGAACAGGCCGTCATGCAGGTCGCCCGGGAGGCGATCCAGGCGGTTGACCCCGACCCCGAGGACTCCGGTACCGAAACGCTCGACGACCTCGTGGATGCCTACATCCGATTCGTCACCGACCAGTCAGACCTTGCACGTATCTACCTCCAAATCGCCGTCTCGAGCAGCAACGACGACTCGGTGGCGCGACGGTTCCTCCGTCACCACGTCCGGCGGGTCGAGCGATTCGCCGATGCCATGGCTCGCGAGTCCGAAGCGTCACCTGCGGATACGACGGCGAAAGCCGAAGTGTTGCTTGGCGCCCTCGACGGACTGGCGTTCCGATGGGTCCTCGACCGGTCGTTCGACTTCGCCAAGCACGCGAGGTTCGCCGTCGCCCAGTGCCGGCGGTAGATCTACCCCTTCCGCCAATGGGCCCGCACGCGTAGGTTCGGTGACGGCGCCGCCGGCGCCCGGCCTGCGGAGAGGCCGCTCACAACAGGGAGGGGACGCGGATGGAATTCATCCAATCCTTCGGATACGACATCGCCCATGGAAGGGCGGCCGAGTACCAGCAATGGTTGGCAGCGAACGAAGACGCCTGGAAAGCGGCCATGCCGGAGGGCACTGAGTACGTCGGAACGTATGCAGTGGTTTCCTCATCAGAGAAGGATGCCGGATCGTTCTTCACGATCTACCGACTCGACTCATACGGTGCTCAGGATCGCCTCGCAGAGGCAGGCAAGAGCGGCGAGTTCGCCCGGATCATGGGTGAAGCTATGACCTTCGGCGACTTCGAAAAGGGAGCGGGCTACAGCCAGTTCCTCCTCAAGAACGTCAACGACGCAACCATCTGGGGCTGAGAACTCATCGATAGAGCCGGTGGCCTTTACGAGGGCTACCGGCTCTATCGCTGCCTGAGCATCAAGCGATACTGCTCAGCGGAACAAGCGATTCTTCACCGCCTTACCATCAACTCCGAAGCCGCGACAGGAACGGACGGGACATCAGATGGAATTCGCTTTTCAAACCTTCGGCCTCTACGAGGACGTACTCGAGGTAGCCCGGTTCTCCGAAGACAACGGTCTCGCGGCGATCGCCCTCCCCGACCACTACCTCATGGCGATGGACGAAGAGAAGGCCAAGACCACCCCTGCGTCCGATGCGCTGATCCAGTTCGCTGGTCTGGCTCGCGAAACCAGTGATCTCGACCTCGTGGTCCTGGTCTCTCCGATCACATTCAGGCATCCGGCCGTTCTGGTGAAAACAGCGATCACGATCGATCGGATGTCCGGAGGGCGGTTCACGCTTGGGATCGGAACGGGTTGGATGGACCGGGAGCACGAAGTGTTCGGTTTCGACTATCCCCAGCTGTCAGAACGATTCGCCATGCTCGAAGAAGCGCTGGCATACACCCGGGCCGCGCTCTCGGATGATCCCGTCGGCTACTCGGGAGATCACTTCACGCTCGAAGCCTTTCCCATCTCGCCCCGCCCCACCGGCAAGGTCAAGCTCCTCGTCGGCGGCAGTGGCGCATCGAAGACGCCTCGTCTTGCGGGAACATACGCCGATGAGTTCAACATCTCCCTCGGAGATGACCTCGCGATCCGAATCGACCGAGCTCATACGGCAGCGACAGCGGCCGGACGTGATCCCGATGCTCTGACGCTCTCGAGTGTCGGCCAGATCATCGGGGGTGCGACGGAGTCGGATCTCGACCACAGGCTTGGCGTGGTCGCATCAGCCGTCGGTGTGCCGAAGGACGAACTGGCGGAACAGTTCAGGCGGCGACAGAGAAACGCACCGATGGGAACCTACGACCAACTCCGGGAGCGCTTCACAGAGCTGGAGGACCTCGGTATCACCCGCTTCTACATCCAGGGCGTTCACGACGCCGCCTATCGCAGCGAGCTCGTCGACGCTCTGGGGAGTTGACTCGGGTACCGTTGGGCTTGTGAACGACACGATGCTCAACATCGGTGGACCCGTCCGCGTCACCGACTACGGTGGCGAAGGATCGCTCCTTTTGCTCATTCACGGTCTGGGCGGCTCAACCGAGAATTGGGACATCGTCGGCCCCGACCTCTCCGAGTCGGGTCATGCGGTAGCGATCGACCTCATCGGCTTCGGCGAATCTGAACCCGGGGACCGCAGACCGAGCGTGGAAGACAACGCACGACTCGTCGCCGAGGTGATCCAACTCCTCGGATACGAGAACGCCACGTTGGTTGGCAACTCGATGGGCGGCCTCATCAGCATCATCGCAGCCGCCGAGCATGCCGACCGCGTGGAGCGAATCGTGCTCGTCAACCCTGCCCTCCCGGTGAGCAGGAGACACCCTCCCGACCTCGAAGTTCTGACCAAGCTCCTCGGCCCACTCGTTCCCGGAATCGGGGTGCCGGCGTTCAAGGCCTACCGGGCCTCGCACTCGCCGGAGGAGGAAACCACGGAGACACTGCGAATGATCACGGCCGACCCATCAACCGTTTCGGAATTGGCGAAGGAACGACTCACCGAGGCCAACCGGCGCAGACGCGGTCACGACTGGGTGATACCGGCGTTCCTCGAAGCCGACCGGTCGATCGCCCGCTATGTCCTACGTCCCCGTCGCTACCGGAAGCTCATCCATCGGATCGGGGCCCCGACCCTGCTCATCCATGGAGCGGCGGATCGACTGGTGTCGGTCGACTCCGCCCGATGGGCGGCATCCGAGAGGCCCTGTTGGACCTATGTGGAGATGGACGACGTCGGGCACGTGCCGATGCTCGAAGCGACCGATCGATTCCTATCCACCGTCAGCGAATGGCTCGACGGGTGACGATCAACTCTCGATCGGGAAACCCTGGTCGTACCAATTCACGATCCCGCCGTCGATCTCGTAGACCTCGACGAAACCGAGGTCCTTCATCGTCTTGACGGCGTCGGAGGAACGGTTGCCGCTGTTGCAGTACAAGACGTACGGCACGTCTTTGTCGAGCGTGTCGAGTTGGGCGGCGAAGTCGTCGGCGTAGAAGTCGACCATGATCGCGTCGGCAAGGCGAGCCTCGTTGAACTCTTCCAGCGTGCGGATGTCGAGAACCACGAGACCTGCCGGGTCATCGGCGATCACCTGGGCGGCGTCCGCAGGAGAGACCAGTTCAATGCTCTGGGTGGTCGTGTCCGATGAGCAAGCGGCCACAAGAACCGAGAGCGCCAGGACCAATACGAGCAGGCTTCGCATCATCGCTGATTTCATGGTGGTGTTTCTCCTTTGTGTTCGCCGGCGCACCGGCGTCTTAAGCCATTCCAAGATCAACGAGTCCGCCGGTGAGGTTCGCGACGACACTGAAACCGCGTCGGGCCAAATACTCCGCTGCTACTCCCGACCGATTCCCGGACCGGCACACGAGCAGGATGGCACGGTCGTGGTCGAAGTCATCGAGTTTGTCGGGCAGAGATCCGAGTTGGACCAGGACGGAGTTGGGGAGTGTCCCCATCGCCCACTCGAACGGTTCGCGCACGTCAACGATCACGGCGTCGTTCGTCGTGCTCCAGGCCTCCCAATCGCGCGCCGGGACGAGATGCACGACCGAGGCCGGTCCATCCCCGATCACGTGAGCTGCATGAACAGCTTCTCAAGCCGCACCGGGTCGTAGCCCTCAAGCGCCGCCCGATCCGGGTCGGTCGCACACATGGCCATCGTCGCTGCGAAGTACTTGTAGCCGGCGTGTTCGAGCGCCCGCATCGAAGCCGAGAACTGGGTGATGACATCGGAGCAATCCCGCCCCTCTTCCAGCATCCCCTGAATTCCACGGATCTGACCCTCGACGCGGCGAAGCCTCGTCAGAATGTCGTGGATCTCGATCTCTTCCAACTGCAT
>JAMBLK010000223.1 GCA_023336855.1 Actinomycetes bacterium | reverse complement strand
GAAGCGCGGATGGCGCCGATCGCTGCGCACCTCCTCGAGGGCATCGACGAGGACACCGTCGACTGGACCGACAACTACTCGGGAGAGCGCGAAGAGCCGACCGTTCTGCCTGCCCGCTTCCCGAATCTGCTCGTCAACGGATCGACGGGAATCGCCGTCGGAATGGCGACCAACATCCCTCCCCACAACCTCACAGAGGTCGTCGATGCGGTGCTGTACGGCCTCGATCATCCAGAGGCGACGGTCAGCGACATCTCGGAGTTCGTCAAGGGGCCAGACTTCCCGACCGGGGCCTACATTGTCGGTATGAGCGGCGTCAAGCAGGCCCTCGCAACGGGTCGCGGCTCGGTGAAGATGCGCTCCGTCACCGACATCGTGGAGATGAAACGCGGACGTATGGCGATCATCGTCACCGAGATTCCCTATCAGGTCTCGCGAGACCGCATCATGGCCAAGACGGCGGAACTTGTCCGCAAAAAGGTCCTTACGGGGATCGCCGACCTCCGTGACGAGTCGGACCGGGAAGGTACCCGGTTGGTCTTCGAGCTCCGCAAGGACGCCAACCCACAGGTCATTCTCAACCAGCTCTTCAAACACACACAACTCGAGGAGAACTTCGCCGTCAACCAGATCGCCCTCGTCGACGGCGTGCCCCGAACACTCAACGTGGCCCAGATGGTTCACTACTACATCGCTCACCAACTCGAGGTCATCGAGCGAAGGAGCCGGTTCCGCCTCGCGAAGACGGAGGCGCGAGCTCACATCGTCGCAGGGCTGCTCATCGCCCTCGACAATATCGACGAAGTCGTCGAGATCATCAAGTCATCTGAGGACGTTGCGGCAGCACGCACCGCCCTGATGGAACGGTTCGAGTTGAGCGAGATCCAGGCGAACCACATCCTCGACATGCCGCTGCGACGACTCACCGCACTCGAGACCGGCAAGCTTCGCGAGGAGTATGCGCAGCTCCAGGAGCTGATCAGAGAGCTCGAGGAGCTCCTCGCCAACGAGGAGAAGCGTCGGGTTCTCATCGGGGAGGAACTCACGGTCATCCGGGACAAGTTCGGAGACAAGCGAAGGAGCCGGATCATCCCCGACGCAGGGGAGATGTCGCTCGAGGACTTGATCGCCGATGAGGAACTCGTCGTGACGGTCTCAGCGGCCGGCTACATCAAGTCTGTGATCGCCGCAACGTACCGAACACAGGGTCGAGGGGGCCGCGGCGTGCGTGGCGCCGCCCTTCGAGAGGATGACGTCATCGAACACGTCATCCACACGACGGCACACGCCTATCTCCTGATCTTCACCAACCGGGGGAAGGTCTATCGGATCCGGGCTCATGAGATCCCGCGTAAGGATCGCAACGCAAAGGGTGTGCTCGTGCAGTCGGTGCTGCCGATGGATCCCGACGAGATCATCGAGTCGGTGATCGACACCCGCGACTACGAGACCCACCAGTACCTCGTGATGTTCACGAAGCGGGGACAAGTGAAGAAGTCGAAGTTCAGCGCTTACGACTCCAGGAACCAGGTGCTGGTCGCGATCAAGCTCCTGGAAAACGACGAAGTCGTCGACGTTCGTGCCACCAGCGGTGACAACGATCTGCTCATGTTCACGAAGGAAGGACAAGGCATCCGGTTCGCCGAGAGCGACGCCCGTCCACTCGGCCGGGCCTCCCAGGGAGTGAGAGGTATCAGGCTGCGCGACGGTGACGAGGTCGTTGCCGCGACGACTGCCGAAGAGGGGGGCGAGATACTGCTGCTCACCAGTGGCGGTTACGGGAAGCGAACGAAGATGGAACTCTTCCGGCGCCAGGGACGCGGAGGAATGGGCGTCAAGGCCATGAAGCTCACGAAGGTTCGCGGCAAACTCATCGCCGCGAGAGTGGTGAGTCCTGAGGACGAGGTGTTCATGATCTCTTCCGACGGCATCGTCATCCGCCAGGCCGTGTCCGAGATCAGCCGCCAGAGAAGGGAATCGACCGGTGTGAAGGTCGTCAGCCTCGACGGAGATGCAGGTCTCTCAGCAGTAGCCCTGGTCCCCAAGAACGGAGACGAGTAGGAAGCTGCCAGATGCCAGCTACGAGCTACCAGCAGAACGCCCCCGCGGTATTCGATCAACGCTGGTTCGGGCTCGTAGCTGGAGGCTGGTAGCTGGCAGCTCGTTCAAACCCCCGGTCTATTCAGACCCTGTTCCTACACTCTTTCCATGGCTGTTCGGCGTGTTCGGCGGGTCATCCGCAAGATCGATCCATGGACGGTGCTGAAGGTCTCGCTCGTACTCAACGCGATCGGGGCCCTCGTGTTCGTCCTCGGTGTGTGGGTCACGTGGTCGCTCGCCGTTCAGCGTGGCATCCCCGACAAGTTCGCCGACATCGTCGCCAATTTCTCGCTCGTGTTCACGCCGAATGGGGAGCTCTACTTCCGAGCGGTCGTGTTCTTCTCCATCGTGTTCTTCGTGACGCTCACCGGGCTGTTGACGCTCGGTGCCGTCATGTACAACCTCATCTCGGATGTTGTCGGCGGCGTGGAGTTGATCGTTCTCGAAGAGACATACCTTGTCCCTGCGACGAGAGCAGCGCCGCTGCGTCCGGCCGTCCACGGTCAGACGAACGGCGGCAACGGCGGGAGTGGTGGAAACGGCGACACGAAGACCGAGCCGGTCGCAGTCGTCACCGATGACGACTGAGTTCTAGAACTCCGGGGTT
>JAMBLK010000222.1 GCA_023336855.1 Actinomycetes bacterium | reverse complement strand
TCTACTCCCCACCAACGGCCCTAGCCACCGGGGGTTTTCGCGTGCACCATTGGGGTAGGCAACGTGGAGGAGCGCCGTGGAGAAAGACATCACGATCGAAGTCCACATCGAAGAGGACGAAGCCACCACAACGGTGAGGACCGTGCTCGATCTGATGGGGGACCACTTCGAGGCGAAGGGCCGTGCCAGACGGAACCCGATCGACGAGAACATGCCGGTTGTCGGCGAGGAGCTCGCCCTGGCCCGAGCCCTCAACGGGCTTCAGATGAAGGTCATGGAAGCCGCGCAGGACAAAATCGCCAGGTACTTGAGCCTGTAGAAAGGCCCTACCGCCAGAGCGGCATGACCGGAAGCTCGGCCAGGCTCGCGAGGAACGTGAGCGTCGCCTCAGAGACGCGCCCGGCTTCGAGCACGATCACGCCGTAGTCCGGTGGTGTCTCGGGTGCCTCACTGGCCCGGATACGCGTGTACGTGCCGCCCGTTTGGAAGTAGAGAACGTTCCTGCTCCCGGAGCGACCCGGGCCCTGATACGTGTCACGCCCGACCCGACGGCCGGCGTCGGCCTCGTCGAACACCGTCGTTTGCATGATCCAGGGCATCCGGTCCAGATCATCGGCCATGTCTTCCGGCAACTCTGATCGGTCACCGACTACAACCAGGGAGAGCGGGGAAGGCTCAAACTCGGGGATCTCGACGATCGTTCCGGTGTCGGGCTCTACATACGACACGCCGGTGGCCATAGGCATCTGCATTCTCCCAACGATCGGGAAGCGAAGCTCGAGCTGATCGATCACTGCCTGCTCCAAACCATCGCCGACGATGACCACACGGCTCGGCTTGAGTTGGTCGAACATCTCGATGGTCGCATCGGGGAGATACCCGGGTTCCGAGAGCAGGAGCGGCCCGGAGAGTTCGAGGGCCGAGAATCCACCCGCAAATAGCGTCTGATGGTCGGTCGTCGCCATCACGTTCACAACCCCGGAGCCGTTGCTGTAGGCGTAGCCCGCGATCTGCGCTGCGGTGGCAACGGGATCACCGTCGACACCGACGCGGTTGAACCGGATCCGCTCTGCGACCTTCAGCGATTTGTAGGGATCGACCGGGAGTCCGTTCGGCATGCGGATCTCGAAGTGAACGTGTGGTGGGGTCCACTCGGCGTTGCCGGAGTCGCCGATCCATCCGATGATCTGACCAGCCTCGACCCATGCGCCGGGTTCGATCCCGGGGAGGAGGCACTCATAGTCCTCGTCGTCGTAGCCGGGGGTGTCGTTGTTGAGGTGGACGTATCGGGTGTACCAACGGTCGGGGGACTTCACTTCGACGATGCACCATTCCCGGTCGTCGCGAACCTTGCGGATCGTGCCGGAGTGGGCGGCGACCACCGGCACGCCCTTCCATCCGTAGGTCATGATGTCGATGCCGTGGTGCTCGCGTTCGCAATCGTCACGGCAGTCGCCGAAGCCGGGGTAGTAGTAGTTGATCCCGGCGACCGGGAAAACAATGTCACGGGTGACGTCGACACGACGCACCTGGTACTTGGGGACCCTGGGCTCGTCCGTCGGTGCCACGGCGTCCGCTTCGGTGTCCTCAACCACGTCGTCTTCGAGCGGTGCTTCTTCTGATGACGGTTCTTCGGCGGGCGGATCCTCTGCCGGCGGATCCTCGGTTGCTGAGTCGTCAGGCGGCGGATCCTCGGTCACGACCGTTGTGTCGGAGGTCGTCGTGGTCGTATCTCCGGTATCAGACAAAGCGTCGTCGGTGGCGAATGCCGCAGGGATGCCGACGAAGAACATGGCGGCTACAAGAGCCACCGCAAGGAATCGCTTCATTCCCCCATGATCGGCCAATTTGTCCCGTACCTGAAGTGCTTCAGGCCCCAGACGACGGTACGTCATAGATGTGAAGGTACACGAGAAGGGCCGCCCGGTCACCCGGTATCTCGGCAGGATCTGCAGGCACGTTGCCGGCAGGTCATAATGGGATCGGGCTTCGACAGAGGGAATGGAATGGGAACGAACATCGGCTCGCGCCGACGGTTCTGGTCATTGACGGGGGCAATCGTCTTCAGCTACTTGATGAGCGTCGCTCTGATAGCGTTGCGGACCGCCGGACTCTGACCGTCTACAGCAGCTTCCGACGCTTGGCTTCTTCGGAGATCGCTTCGTCTGTGTAACGAATCAGATCAGGAGTCCACTCGAGAAGCTCGATCGGCGTCTCAGCGACCTCTGCGAGAAGATCTTCAATGGTGTCCCGCAGCGTTCTCGCCCACGCCCTCCCCCGGGCGCTGGCTCTGAGGCTCAGTGTTGCGTCAGAATTCACGGTGAAGACACGGGCTTCGATCGCCGGATTGGCCCGGCTTCCCTTTTCTCCATAGACGAGAACCACGGACCCGGGTTCCACGTCCTGGATGCCTCCGGTGGCGATGAACTCTCCGTCGAACGCCCAACCAGTGGCTAGGGAGTCGTCAACGTTGGTGACTGTCTTCGCCCAGTTCTTCCGGCGCTCGTCACCTACAAGCGGTATCTCGACGGCAACGGTGAACGGGGCTTCCATGGCCTGCGAGGCTAGCCAAAATGGATACCCAGGGTTCGCGGCGTCCTATTTGGCGCAGACAGCCCGGAGAATGGGAGAGCCGCGGTTCGGTCGCGTTCGATAAGGTCAACGCATGATCACCTTTGACCCCCAGGCCTGGACCCCACCCAAGGCACCCGCCCTGACCGACGAGTACGAGGAGAACGATCTTCTCGCTTCTGCCATGCGGTTGCCCACGGGCGGAGCCGGCCCCGAAGACGTCGTCGTCACTGATGACGGTTTGGCATACACGGGTATCGATGACGGGCGGATTCTGCGGTTCCCTGTCGGCGGTGGAGATGCCGCCGTCGTTGCCGACACCGGTGGGCGACCTCTCGGTATCGAATTGTCCGGTGACGGCACACTTCTCGTTTGTGATGCCGATAAGGGCTTGCTGCGCGTCATACCGACCGGCGAGGTGACGACACTCGTCGACTCGTTCGACGGCCAACGGTTCGTCTTCACGAACAACGCTGCGATCGCATCGGACGGCACCATCTACTTCACCGTCACGTCCACCCGCTACACGATTCACGTCTACATCGACGATCTCCTCGAGCACTCCGGGACCGGACGCCTGTTCGCCTATCGACCCGACGGTACAACCGAGCTGCTCCTCGACGGGCTTCAGTTCGCCAACGGCGTGGCCTTGGACTCAAACGAAACTTCAGTGTTCGTCGTCGAAACCGGTTCATATCGGGTCCTCAGATACTGGCTCACCGGCGATCATGCCGGCAAGACCGACGTCTTCGCCGACAACCTGCCCGGCTTCCCGGACAACGCATCGTTCGGGAACGGGATCCTCTGGATCGGCGCGCCATCGCCACGTCAAGCGCTGGTCGACATGATGATGCCGAGACCCTGGCTCCGGAAACTGTCGAATCGCCTGCCCGACTCGACGAAGCCGAAGGCCCTTCGACACGGGATGATCCTCGGGTTCGATGAAACCGGTGCGGTTCGGCACAATCTCCAGGACTCGACCGGTTCGGTTGCGATCACCACGAGTGCTCGCTGGCACGAAGGACACCTCTACATCGGCTCGCTCCAAGAGCCAGACATCATCGTCTACGACCTCGGCTAAGCCACGGCCCCGCCATTCCGCGGGCTGGGGACGCCGCCGGCGGGGACTGCAACCCTAATGGGTTGCAGTCCCTGGGGGGGGTGACTAGTTCTTTGACACTTTGTGAAAGTGTTCTCAAGCTTGTGCACATATGGTCGATAAGTCCCGAATATTCCAGTCAACAAGAAAACAGTAGGGGGACCCCAATTGACCCGCGCAACTACCTTCCGAGCGACCGCCGTGATCGGCGGAGTCTTGCTCGCGATGCTGATGATCATGACCGTCTCGAGGGCCGCGTTCAGTGACGCGACGTCCTACGACGACAGCTCTCTCGCCACTGGATCAGTCGTGCTCTACAACGAAGACAGTATGGATACGAGTCCGGGTGATGATGACGGCGGCTACCTCTTCCAAGTGACGAACGCAAAGCCCGGCGATTCCGCGAGCGCCTGTGTCGAGATCATCTACGGCGGCACAATCGCCGCGACTGTCGAACTCGAATCCGTAATCGTTGGAACTGATTCGACCCCACCACTTGCCGCCGTCATGGATCTCCAGGTCGACCGCTACACCGCTAGCGGATGTGCTCCGGCAGACCACGATGCCGTCGTGTTCACAGGAGACACTCTCGACAACTGGTCTGATATGGAGACTGCCTGGGCGGCCGTCGCTGGCGATAGCCGCTGGTATGGCGTCACCTTGACCCTCCAGGATGTTGGCAACACCTACCAAAGCCTTTCGGTATCGAACATCGACTTCCAGTGGATCGCCAACCAGGCGTAGTCCGCCGACCGCCACCTATCTATGACGGTT
>JAMBLK010000221.1 GCA_023336855.1 Actinomycetes bacterium | reverse complement strand
GGTAGGCCTTCCGGCGTCCCTCGCCTTTGGCCGCCTCGATGAACCCCCGTTTCTCCAGGCGCCGGAGCGCCGGGTAGAGAGATCCAAACGAGACCTGCCAGAAGCCGAGATCGCCGAGGGCGCGCTTCAGTTCGTAGCCGTGTCGCGGCTGTTCACGAAGCAGTCCAAGGATGGCGAAATCGAGCACGTATGGTCTCCGATATATCGAATCGATATAACTATATCGTTTCGATATAGCAACCGCCACTCTTCGTTTCACGTCACAGGCTCGCCCTAACCTCGCCATTGTGACTGCCCCCGAAATACTTGGACGATCCGTTGTGATCGAAGCGGGCGCTCCCGTTCCCGGACCGTGGGAAGGGGCGTCGCTCGTGCTCGTCGATGAGGCGACCCTCGCCGATCCGGGTGCAGCGATTGACCGTCTTCATCGTGCGTGGTCGAGCAGGGAACGCGTCGTCATCGAGCTCGGAATCGACCCCACCGCGCTCCGCCTTCCTGAGATCGAGGACCGCAGCCCCCACGAGGTCGGCTCCACTTTCGTCTTCCCTCTCGAACGACTCCACTTCCTTGTGTGGGCCAACAGCTACGACGGTCGGGATACTGATCTCAAGTGGTGGTGGGCGGTCAAGGCGGCAGCGATCGGGGCCACCGAAGGAGGTCCCGCCGACGTCTTCCTGCCCGACGGAACACCCGCATGGATCGACGGCGGTCCCCGGAGGCCGATCGACACGAGTGATACCGTCGTGCACGCCGAGACCGTGACGTTGGGAGGCCTCGAGTCGGTGCCTGCTGAGCAGTTGATCGATGGGGGGCTCGCCCCCGACCAAGCCGCCGCAGCCAACCACGCCTCTGGACCGGCACGGATCATCGCTCCTGCCGGGTCCGGCAAGACCCGGACGCTCACTGCCCGTCTTCGCCATCTCCTCGACGATAGGGCGATCGAACCTTCGACGGTCTGTGCGCTCGCATACAACACGAAGGCGGCGGCAGAGTTGCGGCAGCGGGCAGGCGCCGCCGGTGGCGCTCTGATCCGAACCGTCCATTCTCTCGGTTGGGAGATCCTCCGCGACGCCCGGGGCAACCTGCAACTTCTCGACGAGCGAGAAGTGCGATCACGCCTCGACCCCATCGTGCAGGCACCGCGACGACCCAACACCGACACCGTCGGCCCGTACATCGAGGCACTCGCGGAGGTGAGGATCGCTCTGCGTCAACCGGAGGCCGTCGAGGAAGGGCGTGACGACGTCCCCGGCTTCTCGACGATATACGAGGAGTACAGGGATCGCCTGAAGCGCCGTGGCGAAGCGGATTTCGACGAACAGGTCTACGGTGCGATCGAGGCGCTGCTCACCGATCCGGAGCTCCGGCACCGATGGCAAGACCGATGCCGGCACGTGCTCGTCGACGAGTTCCAGGACCTCACCGGCGCCTATCTGCTCCTCATCCGTCTCCTTGCATCTCCACAACTCAACGTATTCGGTGTCGGCGATGACGATCAGACGATCTACGGATATGCAGGCGCCGACCCGGGCTATCTCATCGACTACGACCGGATCTTCCCGGGGGCCGATTCGCATCCCCTGGAGGTCAACTACCGATGTCCGGTCCCCGTTGTTACCGCGGCTACGAACCTCCTCTCGTACAACGATCGGAGGATCGACAAGACGATTACGGCGGCCGTTGGTGCAGTCGATGGGACGGAGGCATTCGGGGTCGAACGTGTGGACGGAGACCATCTCGCTCTCGACGCGGCGGATCGGGTCGATGCTTGGCTCAATGACTCTGCTCCATCCGACGTCGCCGTTCTAGCTCGCGTGAACTCTGCTCTCCTCCCGGTTCACGTCGCCCTCGCCGAACGGTCCGTGCCGTTCACGTCGCCGATCGGTCGGGCGATCCTCACCCGCACCGTGGTCTCGGCGACGCTTGCCTGGATGCGTCTCGGCCTCGATCCGGAACACATGGAACGTGCAGACCTCATGACTGCGGTTCGCAGACCGTCACGGGGACTCAACCGACTCGCCGTCGACCTGCTGGGGAGGCGACGCATCTTCGACCTGAGCGGGGTGGTGACGGCGGGGAGCGATCTGGCCGGCAAGCAGGCGCAGCGGTGGGATGGCTTCGTGGACGACCTGGAACGTGTGGCGATCGCCGCCGAACACGACGATGCAGGTGCACTCCTCGACGTTGTCGTCCGGCGCGTCGGATTGGAGTCCTCGGCGCTCGCGCTCGACAGCGGCCGGAACCGCGCCGACCGATCAGCGCAGTCCGACGACCTCGTAGCGCTCCGCCGCGCAGCGGCGATCCATCCGACCGCCTCAGACTTCGAATCCTGGCTCTCTGAGATGATCGGCCGATCGGGTTCGGAAGGAGTGACCCTGTCAACGGTGCATCGAGCGAAGGGCCTGGAGTGGAACCACGTGATCGTGTTCGGTGTGGACCGGGGCCTTCTCCCACATGATCTCGCGACCGACATCGAAGAGGAACGACGGATCCTCCACGTTGCGATCACGCGAGGTATCAAACAGGTCACGATCCTGTCCGACGCGGACAACCCGTCCCGGTTCCTGGAGGAACTCACAGGGGAGGCGTCACGAACGGTCGAACCGGAACCGACGAGGCGAAAGAGGCGGTCGGAGCGCAAGACGAAGGGGATCGGCGTTGCCGCGGGCGACACCGTCGGCGTCTCCGGCGGGATCAGCGGGGTCGTCGCAGAGATCGACGCGTTCGGCGTATGGCTCGAAGTCGAAGGCGGAGGACAATTCCAGGTTCGATGGGGCGACGAGATCAAGGAAGGGGATCGCAAAGGAGAGCTCACACCGACACCCGACAGCGTGACGCCCGACGCTGATCTCGTGGAGCGACTGAAGGCGTGGCGGCTCGAGACCGCCCGAGCGACGGGGATGCCGGCGTACGTGATCCTTCACGACGCAACGATCGAGACGATCGCAGGGATCCGCCCGCAGACCGAGACCCAACTGGCCGCCGTCCCCGGCATTGGCCCGGCGAAACTCGAGGCCCACGGCGACGCGATCCTGGAGATCTGCGCCGAGTAGGTGCGGGTCTACGACCCGGTCGAAACGGCTGTGTAGACCGTCCACTCATGGTTCTGCAATCGGCCCAGGCCGCCCCTGGTGCCGACCCAGACGGCCCCATCCCCACCGACGGCGATCGACGTCACCTGCTGGTGGGGGAGACCGTCGCCGGTCAGGTAGATGGTCCACCCATCGGCTCCGAGTTGGCCGAGTACCTCGCCGGAGCCGACCCAGACGGTTCCGTCGGTATCTGCGGCGACGGCGGCAACCCAGTCGCCGGGGAGGCCGTCGTCGGACGTGATCGCAGTCCACTCGCCGCCGGTGAAGCGGCCCAGGCCCCCACGCGTGCCGACCCAGACGGTGCCGTCATTCGCTACGGAGATCGAGTTGATCCAGTCGCCGGGGAGACCATCCGCGATCGAGTACGACTGCCAGACACCGTCACGGACGCTGCTCAACCCACCATTCGTCCCGATCCACAGCGTCCCGTCCGGTGCGAACGCCAGGGCCGTCACCCGCCCCCCGTAGAGGCCGTCGTCGTCCTCCAGGCTGATCCACCCGCCGGCTTCGAGGTGACTCACGCCGAAGATCGTGCCGAGCCACACGGTCCCATCCTCGGCAATCGCGGCGGCGTTTACCCAGTTGCTCGGGAGTCCCTCCTCGATCCCATACCGGGTCCAAGAACCGGCCTCGAGGAGGCCCGCTCCGAAGTTCGTTCCGACCCACACCAGCCCGTCGTCTGTGACGGCGACCGTGTTCACCAGATCGGTCGGAAGGCCGTCCAGCGCCTGATAGTTCGTCCACGACTCGTCGGAGAGGTGACCGAGACCGTCAGTGGTGCCGACCCAGAGACTCCCGTTGGGGTCGACTGCAAGCGATGTCACCCAATTGTTCGGGAGCGCAACGGGAAGATCTTCTGGAGAGGCGCCATCGGATGAGCAACTGGAGGCCAGGGCGGCTGCAGCGATGATGCCGACGAGGACGCCGATGCCCCTAATAGTCGCCACCAAGCTTGCGGTGATCCCAGGATGCGGTCT
Source organism: Actinomycetes bacterium (assembly GCA_023336855.1). Taxonomy (GTDB): domain Bacteria; phylum Actinomycetota; class Acidimicrobiia; order Spongiisociales; family UBA5794; genus JAHEEL01. The sequence goes on along the minus strand of JAMBLK010000221.1, from coordinate 3,981 downwards.
TGATCGGCTCCACGACGACCGCCGTGTTCTTCGAAGCGAACCCGCCGAAAGCCGCCTCGAGGTCCTCGTCGGAGAGTTCGACGGGTTCCGTCCCGACCATCGCGTACTTGGCAGCGAGACGCCCATAGATGGCGAGGACATAGGCCGGGTCCTCAACCAGGCGGGCCTCGGCCTTGATCATCACACCCCGGAGTGCTGCATAGTCGTCGCCGTCTTCGGCCAGAACGGTGAGACGAGGATCTCTCTGGAGGTTCACGATCTTCTGCGACCGGGTGAACGAACGGAATACGATCCTGTCGTCCTCCATCACGAACCACATCGGAGCGAGGTGTGGCCAGCCGTCGCTGCCGATCGTCGCTACTTCGAGGATCGCGGTCTCGTCGAGGAAAGCGACCACTTCCTGGCCCGTCATGGTGATGTCTTTGCGCGCCATGGGCGCAACGGTACCGCACCGACCGCCACAGACGGTCCGGAACACGAATACAGCGACTAGCGTTCCCCTTGAAGCGTTCGGGCACGGGCGACCCATTAGGGCGGCCGAAGCCCAGATGGACGCTGTTCCAATGCTGCGACGCGTCCCCCAACCCGGAGGGTGGGGAGAGAGGAGCAATCGATGAGCAAGATCACAGCGCCGGAGATTCGCGCCCGGAAGAGCAAGGCGAAGATCCGGATGGTCACGGCGTACGACTACCCGACGGCCAAGATCGCCAGTCGGGCCGGAGCGGACGTCATACTCGTGGGCGACTCGGTCGCCAACGTCGTTCTCGGTCACGGTGACACGCTCTCTGTCGACATCGACGTGATGGTCCATCACAGCGCTGCCGTCACACGGGCCGAACCCGATGCTCTCATCGTCGGAGACATGCCGTGGATGAGTTTCCATGTATCGCCCGAAGACACCGTCCGTAACGCTGCTCGGCTCGTCCGTGAAGGAGGCGTCGCCGCCGTGAAGATCGAAGGTGGGCGCAAGCGTCTCGATGTGATCGCCGCCGTTCTCGACACGGAGATCCCGGTCATGGGTCACCTCGGTCTCACACCGCAGTCCGTGAACGCGATGGGTGGCTACCAGGTGCAGGGGAAGAAGGTGCATGCCGCGTACGAGATGATCAGCGATGCGCAAGCCCTTGCAGATGCTGGAGTGTTCGCCATGGTGCTCGAGGGCGTGCCCGATCGAGTGGCGCAGATCGTGACGGCAGAAGTCCAGGTTCCGACGATTGGGATCGGTGCCGGTGCCGGATGCGACGGTCAGGTGCTCGTCATGCATGACATCCTTGGTCTTGGTGCCGGGGACTATCTCCCGAAGTTCGTACGACCGTATGCGAATCTCGCCGACGACGCCGTTGATGCACTCGAACGGTTCTTCGCCGACATCGAGTCCGGGGCGTTCCCATCGGAGGACGAGACATATCACATGCCGGATGAGTCGTTCGCGATCCTCCGCGACCTCGTCGAGGCGGAGACCAGCGTCGACCGCTGATCGTCGGGAACGGTAGGTTTCGGGGCATGAGGTTCCGTTCGCTTCTGGTACTTGCCGTCTCGATCGCCCTGCTCCTCGCCGCCTGTGGACCGGGTGAACCGGTGGGTATGGACGGGTTCGATGTGGCGGCGATCACCATCGACAGCCAGGAGATGGCCGTGGCGATAGCCGACACGCCCGCGTTGAGGTCACAAGGCCTGATGGGTGTGACCGATCTTGGAGGACTCGACGGCATGTTGTTCGTCTTCGAGGAATCCACCGACGGCGGGTTCTGGATGAAGGACACGCTGATTGCACTCGACATCGCCTTCTTCGCAGCCGGGGGCGCCTTCGTCGATGGGTTCACGATGGAACCGTGCGCCGAGGACCCATGCCCGGTGTATCACCCACAGGGGCCGTACCGGTACGCGGTGGAGACCCCCGGCGGAGGCCTGAGCCTCGTGGGTGAGGGGTCGGTCCTCGAACTCACCGACGCCTGAGCACGTCGTTTGTGCCTATGTTCACACTATTTGTGAACGAACACACACACCATATCTGACCCGCAATGGCTGTCGCACGTTTGTGCCTACGTTCACACTATTTGTGAACGAACACACATACGACGGATCATCGAGAGGGACCCCGGCGGCTACCGGACGGCTCGCGGTACAATTCCCGCCGTACACCGCCGTCCGTCTCTCGGAGCGGCGACCAATGCGGCCCTTTGGCTGCCAGATCCTGTCCCTTCGGGGACCATTCGCATCGCGAATGCCCAGAGGAGTTGATATCGATGCGCTCTTACGAGCTGATGATCATCCACCGACCCGACATGGTCGAGTCGGATGTCCGCAAGCAGATCGAGGAAGTTTCCGCCACGATCGACACAAGCGGCAACGTATCCGGAACCGACTTCTGGGGGAAGCGCCGCTTCGCCTACGAGATCGACCACATGAATGAGGGCTACTACTCCGTCCTCGACTTTGAAGGCGACACCGTCCTCGTCGACGCGCTCGGCCACGCACTTTCGCTGTCCGACGCCGTCGTTCGTCACAAGATCATCCGAAGGACCGATCGAGAGGGTTGATTCCTGTCACACGCTCCCCTCATGATGGGGGAGTACGGGAAGAGAGAAGAGAGAGAACATGAGCAATGTGAACAGTGTGACCTTGATCGGCAATCTCGTCGAAGATCCGGAGCTCCGCTTCACGCCGAGCGGCGTGGCGATGACAAAAGTCCGATTCGCCGTGAACAAGCGCTACCAGAGTCAGGGTGAGTGGCAGGAAGAGACGAGCTTCTTCGGTGGCACGTGCTGGCGCGATCTGGGCGAGAACGTGGCCGAATCCCTCACCAAGGGGATGCGAGTCATCGTGGTCGGCGAGCTTCAGCAGCGTTCCTGGGAGACCCAGGAAGGCGACAAGCGGTCGGTCATCGAGATCGACATCAAGGAGATCGGCCCTTCCATCCGATGGGCTACTGCAACGGTCACGAAGACGCCTCGCGCCGACGGCGGCTGGTCGAGCCAGGGACAGGGGCAGGGGCAGGATCAGCCCGCAGCCCCGGTCGCTCGCCAGAACCCCGGGCCCGACGAGGCGCCCTTCTAAAGGAGAACATCGATGGCAAAGACAAGAAGTACCCGGACGAAGCGGCGCCGCCCTAGCGACGACAGGGGCCGGCGGAAGCGCATCGTTTACCGGTTCAAAGAAAACGAGTTCGTCGACTACAAGGACGTCGCACTGCTGCGCAAGTTCATGTCCGATCGTGGCAAGATCCGTTCACGCCGCGTCACCGGGCTGAGCGAGAAGCGGCAGCATCAGGTCGCCACCGCGATCAAGAACGCCCGTGAAATGGCGCTGCTGCCCTACCTCGCGACGAGGCCGAGTAAATGAAGCTGATCCTCACCAAGGACCTCGTAGGTCTGGGGAACAAGGGTGACGTTGTCGAGGTCTCCGATGGATACGCTCGCAACTATCTCGTCCCGCGATCGTTCGCCGTCAAGGCGACCGAGGGGGCGCTCCGCCAGGCTGACTCCATGCGAGTCGCTCGCGAGGAGGCGCTGCTCGCTGCTCGTCAAGAGGCAGAGGGCTACGCCCAGTCGCTCACCGGCACCAGGGTCGTCGTTGCGGCTCGTTCCGGTGACGAAGGCAAGCTGTTCGGATCGATCGGCGATGGAGACATCGCTGCTGCGATCTCCAAGTTCACCGGGATTGAGGTCGATCGCAAGATCGTCCGGATCGAGGGTCCGATCAAGGAAATCGGTCTTCACGAGGTGGTCCTCGAACCGCATCCGGAGGTCCAGTTTTCGGTTACGCTTGACGTGATTCCGGCGTAGCTGGCGCCAACATGAGGCGAAAAGGGCCCGTCTTCAGACGGGCCCTTTTCGCGTCCCGAGTCTTCGTTCTGTGGGCTGTCTGCGCCGCCGGCGGGGATTGCAACCCTAATGGCTTGGTATCCCCGTATACGCGGTTGGGAGCCCACAGAATGGGCAACTGGCGGGGGCTGCAAACCCTGGCTATCGGCATTGCGCG
>JAMBLK010000220.1 GCA_023336855.1 Actinomycetes bacterium | reverse complement strand
TCCAGGTCGAGGGCCAGGCCTGGTCTGGTGAGGATCGTGGCGACTCCGTCGATCGCAGCGAGGTGGCGGCGGAAACTGCCGGGGCCGTATCGGAACGGGAAACCGGGCCCTCGGCCTCCGATCAGGGAGGTTCCTCCATCGTGGGATGGGGCGAGGACGTAACCACGTTCGACCGCGTCCACTGCTGCTCGAATGTCATCCACGTTGATGACAGGAAGGTCGGCATGGATGACCAGCCAGGAGTCATCTCCGGCTTCCTCCGTGGCCGCCGTTGCGGCTGCGTCGAGGCCCTGCGACGTCCGTTCCGTGATCACGTCGACACCGGAGGCGGTAGCCCACCGCTGAACCGACGCATCGGCGGATACCACGAAGACCCGGGTATCGGCATCCAGCGCAGTGCGCGTGGTGCGACTCGCCAGGTCGCGCGCGAGTCGAGTGCGGTCATCCGGGTCGAGCCGATGGGAGAGGCGAGTCATCCCGTCGAATGAACGGATCGGGATGAGAACCTTGACAACGTCCGTCATCAGTCTCCGGGTGTAGCGATGCGTTTCTCGTACCAGCGAAGGAGGAGACTCAGCGACAGGGTGAGTGCCAGGTAGATGCCGGCAAGCACGAAGTAGCCCTCCATGAAGTGGAAATTGCTGCCGGTCCAGAGCTTCGCCATCTGTGTGAGTTCCCTCACCGCAACGATCGATACGAGGGAGGAGTCCTTGAGCAGAGCGATGAGATCGTTGCCGAGGGCAGGCATGATGTTCTTGATCGCCTGTGGGAGAATGACGAGCCGCATGATCTGACGCTTCGAGAGGCCGACTGACATGCCTGCTTCGCGCTGACCGGCCGAAATCGACTCGATACCGGCACGGAACACTTCAGCGATGAAGGCTGCGTAGATGATGCCGAGAGCGAGTGTGGCGCGTATTGCAGGACTTGGAGGTGGGATGCCCATGCTTCTGAAGAATTGACCGAATATGACGATCGAGATGACGATGATCGTGACCAGGACCGGGATGCCGCGGACGAGTTCGATGTAGTACATCGCAAGGTTTCGGAGGACCACGTTCTTTGAGAGCCTGGCAAGGCCGATCGCCAACCCGAGAACGATAGCGATCACGAATCCGCCCAGGGTCACCAGGAGCGTGATTGTGAGTCCACCGATGATGAATCCGAAGCCGTCTCGCCAGACCTCCTTCGTGGCGATCTGGAGTGCGATCACGAGGATGGTTCCGATGATGCCGATCAGCCACCACGGGACACCACTGAACGACCAGCGACTTGTTGCGCCGGGCGCCACCGGATCGACGGCGGGCTCTTCAATTGCTTGCACGGTGCTCTCCCTAGATCGTCCGGGTTGGAGATTGGCAGAACGAGACGCGGAACGCACATAGTGAAGCGCCGGGCCCGAGGGCCCGGCGCTTCAGATCGGTCGGTTGTTGGTCTCTTAGCCTTCGTACTCGACGAACCATTTGATGGCAAGGTCGTCGAGTGTGCCGTCTTCAGCCATCTCCTTGAGAACGGCGTTCACCGGCTCGATAAGATCGCTGTCCTGCGGATAGATGAATCCGAGCGGGTCGCTCTGAAGGGACTCAGGCAGCAGACGTACCGCATCCTGGTTGGCGCCCTTGTAGCCCTGGCCCGCCGTGTCATCGATGATCACGGCATCGACGTCACCGGCGATCAAGGCCTGGACGGCGACACCGAATTGATCGTATGCGTCGATCCGGGCCTCGCCACCAAGCAACGTAACACCGAGTTCGTAGTTGCTCGTGCCGACCTGGGTTCCGAGCCGGTAATCGCCCTCGATGAACTGGTCCGTGCTCCCGAATCGCGATTCGTCGGCTCTGACCATGAACTTCTGTTCGATCACCATGTAGGGATCGGAGAAGGCGACGACTTCCTTGCGCTCCTCGGTGATAGAGATGCCATCAGCGGCCGTGTCGTATTGACCTTGTCCGGTTTCGACGATGACGGCCGGCCATCCGGCCTCGACGAACTCCGCGGTGCAGTTGAGCCGCTTGCAGATCTCGTTCCACGCGTCATAGTCCCAACCCTGGCCTTCGCCATCTACGATGAAGTTGTACGGCGGGTAGGCGTTTTCAACGGCGACCTTGATGGTTCTCCCGTCGAGGTCACCGGCCGAGTCGCTCGACGAGCACGCCGCAGCGACGAGCATCACCGCGAGCGCCAGCACAACTATTTTCATGAACTTTCGCATCATTCCTCCTAGCCGTCCCGGTTCCGGGACGATGGCGCCAGGCTACTCCTAATCCCATGTGTCTGTCGCATTCGGTCCGGTGACGACCGTTAAGGTGAGCGCATGAAGAGGAAGACAAAGATCGTTGCCACGCTGGGACCGGCGATCGACTCGCTCGACAGCGTTCGCCAGATGGTCGGGGCCGGGATGAACGTTGCACGGTTCAATTTCTCGCACGGTACGGCAGACGATCACGCCCGTCGCCACGAGTGGGTCAGAAATGCTGCATCCGAGGCCGGTGTTTCGGTCGCGACGATGCAGGACATCCAGGGTCCCAAGATCCGGGTCGGGACGTTCCCCGGCGGTTCGGTCATGCTCGAGCAGGGAGCAGAGGTCACCCTTGAGCCCGGCGAAGGAGAGGGTGGGAAGTCGACGATATGCATCGCCTACCTCGAGTACGTTGACCTCGAGTCCGGGTCTCCGATACTTCTCGCCGATGGGATGATCCGTCTCGAAGTGGTCTCGATCGGCGGAGGCGTGGCTCGCGTTCGGGTCGTCGGTGGCGGTGAACTCCTCGATCACAAGGGGGCGGCATTTCCCGGAAGCGATACCGGCGTGCCGGTCATCACAGACAAGGATGTGGAAGACCTGGCGTTCGGCCGGAAGGTCGGATTCGATCTGGTAGCGGCGTCGTTCGTGTCGTCCGGAGCAGACATTCGCGAGATCCGCAAACACGTCGGGTTCACACCGATCATTGCCAAGATCGAATCGACCGTCGGGTACCGCAACCTCGACGACATCCTCACTGAGGCCGATGGTGCGATGGTGGCTCGTGGGGATCTCGGTGTTGAGCTGAATCTCGAGAACGTGCCACGCGCTCAGCACGAGATACTCCGGCAGACGAATCGTGCTGGGAAGATCACAATCACCGCCACTGAGATGCTCGAATCCATGATTACGAATCCCCGCCCCACGAGAGCTGAAGTGACAGATGTGTACCGGTCGGTGCTCGACGGCACCGATGCGGTCATGCTCTCTGCGGAGACGGCGGTCGGTGCCCATCCGGTCGAAGCGGT
>JAMBLK010000219.1 GCA_023336855.1 Actinomycetes bacterium | reverse complement strand
TACGCCCGATGCACCCGGTTCCCTGCCGGGTCCGCTCGGTCGTGCGAGAGCTCGAAGACACATTCACGCTCGACATCGAGCCGCCGGAAGAAGGCTGGGGGTTCGCACCCGGTCAATTCACGATGCTCTACGCCTTCGGGGTCGGCGAGGTACCGATCTCGATCAGCGGCGACCCGAACGATCCCAGCCGACTCGTTCAGACGATCCGGGCCGTAGGACCGGTCACCGACGCGCTCACCGCCGTCTCCCCGGGAGATACGGTCGGCGTTCGTGGCCCATATGGGTCGGCGTGGCCGACCGGGGTCGCCGAGGGCGGCGACCTGCTCATCATCACCGGCGGAATCGGACTTGCCCCACTTCGGCCCGCCATCCTCGAGGTTCTCGAGAACCGTGACCGGTATGACAACGTGACCCTGCTGTACGGCGCCCGCTCACCGGGTGAGCTGCTGTTCGCCGACGAGCTCCAGGAGTGGCGGGGACGATTCGACCTCGACGTCCTGATCACCGTCGACCACGGCGATCAGGTGTGGCGGGGACCGGTCGGTGTCGTTACCTCCTTGATCAACCGTGCCTCGTTCGACCCGGAGTCGGCAGTGGCGTTCGTCTGTGGTCCGGAGATCATGATGCGATTCACGATCCAGGACCTGGGACGAAAGGGCATCACCGACAATCGGCTGTACGTCTCGATGGAGCGGAACATGAAATGCGGGATCGGCCTCTGCGGCCATTGCCAACTCGGGCGCTACTTCGTCTGCAAGGACGGTCCGATACTGAGCTGTGCAGCAATGTCCGACACATTCTGGATCAGGGAGGTGTGACGTGGCGCTTCCGACACTCGCCGTTCACAAGTTCGCTTCGTGCGACGGCTGCCAACTGAGCCTCCTCGACCTCGAGGACGAACTCCTCGCCGTCGCCGGCGTTGTTCAGATCGCTAACTTCATGGAGGCGTCACGCGAGGTGCTTCCGCCGCCCTACGACGTAACGCTGATCGAAGGATCGATCACGACTGCCCACGATGCCGAGCGGATCAAGCAGATCCGCGAGGAGACCCCCTTGCTCATCACGATCGGGGCATGCGCTACAGCAGGCGGGATCCAGGCACTGCGCAACTGGAAGGACGTCGACGACTTCACCCGATACGTCTACGCCCACCCCGACTACATCGACACGCTGCAGACCTCGACACCGGTCGCCGACCACGTGAAGGTGGACTTCGAACTGCGCGGGTGTCCGGTTTCGAAGTACCAATTGCTTGAGGTGTTGGTGGCGTTCCTCCAGGGACGGAAACCGAACATCCCAACCTACAGCGTGTGCGTCGAGTGCAAGCTGAAAGGAAATCCGTGCGTGATGGTGTCTCACGGCACACCGTGCCTCGGACCCGTCACACAGGCCGGTTGTGACGCCCTGTGTCCCACGTACGATCGAGGCTGTTTCGGCTGCTTCGGTCCGATGGAAGCCCCCAACACGGCAGCTCTTGCTGATCAGTGGGAGGCGATGGGTATGTCCAACCGGGAGCTTGTCGACGCCTTCAGGAGCTTCAACGGCTGGTCTGAGGCATTCCGTGTCGAGAGCGACCGGCGGGAAGCAGCGATTGAGATCGGAGGTGTGCGGTGACGAACGCCAGAGAGATCTCGGTTGAGTACCTGGCACGTGTTGAAGGCGAAGGATCGATGCGGGTCAAGGTCGTTGACGACAAGATCGAGGAAGTCGAATTCTCGATCTTCGAGCCGCCGCGGTTCTTCGAGGCGTTCATGAGGGGTCGGCCCCACACGGAAGCACCGGATATCACGGCCCGAATCTGCGGTATCTGCCCTGTTGCGTATCAGATGAGCGCCGTCCACGCGATGGAGGATGCCTTCGATGTGACCGTTGGCGGATCGCTGCGCGAGTTGCGCAGACTGCTCTACTGCGGCGAGTGGATCGAGAGCCACGCACTGCACATCTACCTGCTCCACGCCCCCGATTTCCTCGGGTACGAGAGCGGTATCCACATGGCCGCAGATCATCGCGAGGTCGTCGAACAGGGTCTCCGGCTCAAGAAGGCAGGGAACTCGATCGTCGGGCTCGTCGGCGGTCGTGAGATCCATCCGATCAACGTTCGGGTCGGTGGCTTCTACCGGGTTCCCACGAAGCGCGAACTCGAATCACTCGTTTCCGAACTCGAATGGGCGAGGGACGCAGCAGCGGCAACGATCCGTTTCGTCAGCGGATTCACGTTCCCCGAAGCAGACATGGACTTCGAGTTCGTCTCGTTGAGTCACCCCGACGAGTATCCGTTCAACGAAGGCCGGATCGTCTCGAACAAGGGTCTCGACCTGGCGATCTCCGAGTACAACGACTACTTCGTCGAGCAACACGTCGAGCGATCGAACGCCCTCCATTCGCAGATCCGTGAGCGAGGTGCCTATCACGTCGGCCCGCTCGCCCGCTATGCGAACAACTTCGAGAAGCTGACGCCGTTCGCTCAAGAGATGGCTCTCGAAGCGGGTCTTGGGACCACGGTCGACAATCCGTTCAAGAGCATCGTGGTTCGGGCCGTCGAGGTGCTCTATGCGGTTGAGGAGTCCTTGCGGATCATCGACAGTTGGGTGCAGCCGACGGAAGCGTACGTGGCATACACGGCGGTCGAGGGCGAGGGGCACGGGGCAACGGAAGCCCCCCGCGGGCTGCTGTACCACCGGTATCGGATCCACGACGACGGGCGCATCGCGGACGCGCAGATCGTCCCACCGACGGCTCAGAACCAATTGACGATCGAGTCAGATCTGCGGTTCGTGCTCGAAGGACACCTTCATCTTCCCGATGACGAGTTGTCGTGGGTACTCGAGCAGTCGATCCGGAACTATGACCCTTGCATCTCGTGTGCGACGCACTTCCTCGACCTGACGGTGGAACGTGGCTGACGTTGTCGTGATAGGGGTCGGCAACCGGATGATGGGCGACGACGCGGTGGGTCCGATCGTGATCGATCGGCTCGCCGGGCGGCTTCCGGAGTCGGTTGCCTTGGTGGAATCGGTCGGGGATGCTACACATCTCCTTGACACGTGGCGCGACGCCAGGCTGACCGTCGTTGTCGACGCCGTGGTCTCGGGTGGCGTTCCCGGCTCGGTTCACCGCATCGACGGGAAGGCGGGTTTCCCGTCATCGTGGCGCTCGGCGTCAACCCATCTCATCGGCGTGGTCGAAGCTATCGACCTCGGTGGGGCCGTGGACATGATGCCGGACGAACTGGTCGTCTACGGAATCGAGATCGGCACGGTGGGGCCCGGCGTGGAGTTGGCTCCCGAGATCGAAGCCGCGGCTGATGAAGTCGTGGAATTGGTCGTCGAAGAAATGGCAGAGAGTGGTATCGGGTATCCGGTACTCGGTAGCCGGTAGTCCGAAATCCGCTATCCGGTATCTCCCTGTCGTCTGACTCTCACCCGGCGAGCGCGGCCAATACGTCTTCCACGCCGCCACCGACTACGACGGTGGGTCGGAAGCCGCCCGCCTCCAGGTAGCGCACGGCCATCTCCGACCGGTAGCCACCTCCGCAGATAACCCACACCGGCCGATTGGGATCGAGCGCTTCCGGAAGCCCATCGCGTAGGTCCGGAACATAGGTGTGAATCGAGTTCGGAATCGATCCGGCCTCCCATTCGCCGGGTGCGCGAACGTCAAGGGTCTGGGGTGAAGCGAGGCGAACCTCCGTCACGAAATCGGCGATCGGAGCAAGGCTGTAACTCCTCAGGTTCTCGCACCCGGTGAGATCGTTGACGACGCCGACCACACGGTCGTAGCCCACGCGAGCAAGTTGGGTTACCGCGCTCTCTACGTCCTGGCCCTCATCGGCGATAAGAGCGATCGGCTCATTGAAGGGCACGAGCCACCCGGCCCAGACTCCCATCTGATCCTCGAGTTCGAGTCCGTACGAACCTGCCAGGTGTCCGGCGGCGTAGTCGGCGTGGGGTCGGATATCGAGAACGGAGGCATCGTCGGGGATGGTGTCGACGTTCAGGGGCAGAAGCGAATCCGTTGGAAACGGTTTCGGTCCGACGAGGTTGATCGGACCCATCTGTGCGTAGTAGTCGGGATATGGCTGCAGATCGGAGAGGGCCGCGGCGACGAACGAATTTTCCGAAGCGTGTCCGAGCACCGGGTTCGACCGCCTCTCGATGCCGATCGACGACGTCGTGGTCTCTGCGACGGATGCCGTGCAGAAGGACCCCGCTCCGTGCGTGGGATAGAGGGCAACACGCTCGGGCAGGGCCGCGAGGCGGGTGACCGACCCGTACTGGAGTCGGGCAAGTTGATCGGCTCGATCGACGCCGAGAAGGTCGGTGCGTCCGGCCGATCCGACGAGGAGGCTGCCTCCTGAGAACAGGGCAACGGCCTCGTCGTCAACGAGGACGAGATAGCTCACGTGCTCCGGCGTGTGACCCGGCGTATGGATCGGACGGACGGTGAACGGGCCGCCGTCGATGTCCTCGTAGTGGAACGCCGGTCGATGGCTGAACGCAACACCCGCGGAAGCGGGGATGACGAGTTCTGCGCCCGTCGTTGCAGCGAATGCCCTGCCACCCGATACATAGTCGTTATGGAGGTGAGTCTCGAGCACGAAGCGTGTGTCGAGATGAGAGGCGGCCTCGACGAACCTATCGATGTCGCGCTGTGGATCGATGATCAAGCCGACGCCATCGTGTTCGAAGAGGTACGTGGAGTCTCCTAAACCGGGAGTGGGGATAACCGTGACGTTCATTGAAGGTGCGAAGTGCAGCGGGTCAACAGATGCTTGTCAACTGCGACCGAAGCGGCGCAGGCGGAGGGAGTTCGTGACCACGGAGACCGATGAGAACGCCATAGCTCCAGCGGCGATCATCGGATTGAGGAACCCGAGAGCTGCAAGCGGGATCGCCGCGGTGTTGTAGCCGAAAGCCCAGAAGAGGTTCTCCTTGATCGTCGAGAATGTCCTCCGGGCGAGCCGAAGTGACGTGACGGCGAGCATCGGATCACCGCTCATCAAGACGACGTCACCTGCTTCGATCGCGACGTCGGTCCCCGACCCCACTGCCATGCCGAGATCGGCCTGGGTGAGCGCGGGAGCGTCGTTGATCCCGTCACCGACGAAGCCAACCGAATTTCCCTCATGTTGCAGTCGGCGGATCTCTTCGGCCTTGTCGCCGGGGAGGACCTCGGCGATCACGTTGGTGATACCGATCTCGGCGGCGATCGTCTCAGCAGTCCTCTGGTTGTCTCCGGTGAGCATGACGACGTCGACGCCCATGGACTTCAGCGTGGAGACCGCCTCTGCCGATGACGCCCTGACCGTGTCGGCGACGCCGATGGTTCCTTGCACGGTGCCGTCCCAACCGACTAGGAACGCCGTGTTGCCCGCGATCTCGATCTGTTCCATCGCGTCGGTGTATCGCTCGGGGATCTGGAGGCCGCGTTCGGCCATCAGTTTCGCCTTGCCGACGGCGACCTCGACACCGTCGACCGTACCAACGACGCCCTGGCCGCGAAGCGCAGAGAAATCGGTCGGCGTGGAGAGTTCGACGTCGCGTTCCTCGGCACCGAGTGCAACGGCCTTGCCGATCGGGTGTTCGCTGGCGGCTTCTACCGATCCGGCGAGGGCAAGGAAGTGGGCCTCTTGGTCATCCGTGATGACATCGGTGAGGGTCATGGCCCCGCGAGTGAGTGTTCCGGTCTTGTCGAAGACCACGATATCCACCGAACGCGCCCGTTCGAACACCTCGGCGTTCTTGAAGAGCACGCCGAGTTCGGCCCCGCGTCCCGAACCGACCATGATGGCGGTCGGTGTGGCGAGTCCCATGGCGCACGGGCAGGCAATGATGAGCACCGCGACGGCATTGCGGAGAGCCACCGGCACGTCCCCTCCGCTCACGATCATCCAGACGGCGAACACGACTGCTGCGATCACGAGAACGGTCGGAACGAAGACGGCCGATACGCGGTCGGCGAGACGCTGGACCGGAGCTTTCGTCGCCTGCGCATCCTCGACCAGTCGGACGATCTGGGCCAGCGCCGTGGCGTCACCGACCTTCAGGACCTCGATCTCCAGGCGGCCTTGCTGGTTGATCGTCGCTCCGAACGCATCGTCTCCCGGAGTCTTGTCAACGGGCATCGACTCGCCCGTGAGCATCGACTCGTCGACACTCGACGAACCGGTTGTGATCCTGCCGTCCGTCGGGATCTTCTCTCCCGGCAAGACAACCGCGGTGTCTCCGACCAGGACATCGCCGACGTCGACCATCACCTCTGAGCCGTCCCGGACGACACGGGCCTGTTTCGCCCCCAACTCGAGGAGTTTGGTGATAGCGCGAGATGCGCGACCCTTCGCCCGTGCCTCGAAGAAGCGACCGAGCAGGATGAGCGTCGTGATCATGGCGGCGGTGTCGAAGAAGACGGCAGAGCCTTCGAACATCGCGAACAGCGAGTAGCTCCAAGCTGTGATGGTTCCAACTGAGACCAGCGTGTCCATCGCCGGACTCATCGACGTGACCTGCTTCCACGCCGCCTTGTGGAACTGCCATCCGAAGCCGAAGACGACCGCGGTGGTGAGGACCGCCTGCAGGGCGAAGTTCCACATCTCTTCCGGGCCGAGCATGGCGAGCAAGAACACAGGGATTGTGAGCACAGCAGCACCGATGAGGTTCTTGCGTTGGTAGATGACCTCTTCGTCGTAGCGCTCGCTGACGCTGACGCGTTCTTCGCCGGCGATGACAGGCTCGATCTCGTATCCGATCTTCGCGACCGCTGCCCGCAGGGCTTCCACGTCGACGTCGGGGCTGATCTCGGCCCGGGCCTCATGCCCCGCGTAGTTGACGATCGCCGTCTCGACGCCGTCCTGCTTGCCAAGGACGCGTTCGATCCTCAATGCGCACGACGCGCACGTCATGCCATCGACATCGAAGGTGATCGACTGCGTATCGGTCATCGTTGGACTCCGGTCAGACCGTCGTCAGCTCTGGTCGGGGACGTCGTAGCCTTGCTCTTCGATGGCGGCCACGATCGAGTCGAACGTTGTGTTAGAACCGTCGTAATCGAGATCGACGGTGCGTTCCTCGATGTGGACCTCGACCTTGTCAACTCCATCGAGCGGCGACACTGCACCTTCGATTGAAGACTTGCAGTGTCCACACGAGATTTCGGGGACATTCAGCGTTTTGGTGGACATGGTGATCTCCTTCGTCGCTCCGAGGCCGAGCGTATCAAGCCTCCATCCCTTGTGGAACGGGTTTCGTCGATTGACTATTTCAGGAGAAGTGCTCCGATGCGACGTCCGGTGACCCACGAACCCGCGATTCCCATGGCCGTGAGATAGGCAACGTTGATCAGCATCGTCCATTCGAGGATCCCGAGCGTGAGACCACGGATCAAAATGACACCGTGGTAGAGCGGTGAGATCCAGGTGATCACCTGCATGAACTCCGGGTAGACGTCGATCGGGTAGAAGGTTGCAGAGAACAAGAACAGCGGGAGCGTGATGAGTGTCACCAGGTCGAGATCCTGCCAGGTCCTCATGTACGTTGTTGCAGCGGTTCCAGCGGCGCCGAACGCGAAACCGATGAGGATGGTGGCGGGGAAGGCGAGTATGCCGTACGGAGAGTGGATGAGTCCCATGATCGCCATGACGACGAGGAAGGCTGCCGAGTAGAACGCTCCCCGAATGAGAGCCCATGTGATCTCGCCGGTTGCGACGTCTTTCGCTCCGACGGGTGTTGCCAGGACTCCGTCGTAGATCTTGGCGTACTTCAGTTTGAAGAACAGATTCGTCGACTCGAAGACGGCACCGTTCATGGCAGACGCAGCCAGCATCGCCGGTGCGATGAATGCCGTGTACTCGACGGGGATGCCCGCTACCTCAACGTCGCCCGCGAGTTGCCCGATGCCAACGCCGATCGCGAAGAGGTAGAAGACGGGTTCGAAGAACCCGGACAGAAAGACCGGCCAGAACGACTTGGTGGATATCACGTTCCGCTCGACGAGGTATCGACCTCGCCACCGGCGCGGAAGAGGTGGAACGACTCGGGCGACGAGGTTGCCGGTTGTCATGGCGTCAACCGCTTTCGGAATGGACCGACTGCGAGGGCGGTGCCGATCACGATCCATGCCGACAGATACAGCACACTGATCCACCACGTGACCGCCGGCTCTGATCCCACCACGATTGCCCTGCTCAACTCGACGCCGTGGAACATCGGTGTGGCGAGGGCGATCGG
>JAMBLK010000218.1 GCA_023336855.1 Actinomycetes bacterium | reverse complement strand
CTGCTCTACTGCTCTACTGCTCTACTGCGCTACCCGGTCGTTCGCCTCTCCCTGGTTTCCCATAGGACTCAAGGCCACGCTGGTAGAGGTCGATATCTGAATCACGGAAGCGCATCGCGGCCAGAGGTACCCACGTGAGTTGGAGCAACGACCCAGAGTTGCAACAGATGTTCGTCGAAGAGGTCACGGAGCGATCTGCCCGCCTCATCGAGGGAGCGCTGGCGTTGCGCGCCGGAACGATGACACCCCAGGACGCGGGCGATCTGCTCCGCGAGGGCCACACCATCAAGGGCACCGGTCGGGTGATGGGATACGAAGACGTCGGTGCCGCCGGACTCATGCTCGAGATGCTCTGGAGATGGATCCAGCACGGAGATCTCAAGCCGGAACCGGTATTCGGTGAGTTGCTCGAGAGCCTCAGCGCATCGATCCCGGGTGCGGTTGATGACCCGACCGAACTCTCCGAGGCGATGAACGCTATTCATGAGTTCCTCGAAGGGCAGACGCTCCCCGAAGAACTGCCCCCGGCCCCGGTCGTCGACCCGGTCGTGGCGCCCCCTGCCGCCCCACCTGCAACCCCATTTTCCGCTAGCCCGCCAGCACCTGCTTCCGTCCCACAGACCCCGCCGCAGCTTCAGGCTCGCTCGATCGCCGACGAAGCCGTCATTCGATTCGATAATTCCACCGAAGCTCCAGTCGAGACACCGGTTGAGGATGTCACGGGACCCGACGCCGAGGCACAGATCGAGTCCGGCACCCCCGATGAGGGGAGCGAGACGGACGCAACCATGTCGGCGCAGGAGGCGTTCGCCGCCCTACGCCGATCGATGCAGGCCGACCCAACCGAGTCGGTCACTCATGATCCTCCCGAAGCAGGCGAATCGACCTCGAGCGATGTAATGGCCCCCGAGGAGGCCGACTCCGTCGAGGAAGCTGTTGTCGAAGAGGTCACTGCTTCAATCATCGAGTTTCCCGGGTCCGGTTCCGCCGAAAACGCCGATCTCATCGACGGCCGCGTCATCCGACATGATCTCATGGACGAGGACGTGTCACTCGAGAGCGGTGAAGTCGTCGTTCTGCCATCGAACGGAAAGGCGGCTGTGCGGACATCGATGGAGTCCACAGATCTGGGCGGTCTCGTGGGAGCCGTGCAGACGTGGGCGATCGAAGAAACGATTTCGATCAACGCCGGCCAGCTCTATGGACTCGTCAACCACATCGTGTCCCTCCGGATGGACATTGCCTCGGTCAAGGATCAACTCACAGAACTCGCCGACGTTGCCGCAGCCGATCCGTTCTTTGCCGATCGTATTTCCCAGATCGCGAACGGTATCGACCCGATCGACCGGGCATCGGAGCAGATCGAAGCCGGGGCCCTCGGCCTTGCCGCCGTACCGCTTCAGGACGTCACGAACACGCTTCCACAACTGGGTCGCTATCTGAGCCGGAAGACTGCCAAGGAGATCCGGATCGAGCTGGTCGGTGACGACATCCTCGTCGATCGGCAAGTTCTCGACGGACTCGGCGACGCCATCAGACAGCTCGTCGTCAACGCGGCGGTGCACGGTATCGAAAGCCCCGACGTGAGGCTTGGAGCCGGCAAGTCCGGAACCGGTGTCATCCGTGTCGAGGCGCGCAAGACGGACGTCAACCTGGAGGTATCCGTCACGGACGACGGGCGCGGAATCGATTGGGTTGCGATTCGGAACGAGGGATTGAAATTGGATCTCCTCGAGCCGAACGCCGAGATGTCGCCTGACGCCCTTCGCTCACTTCTCTATCGATCGGGATTCTCCACCAGCGGAACGACGGACGAACTTGCCGGTGACGGCACCGGTCTTGCGACCGTACGTGAGGCTGTGGACGCGATGAACGGGTCGCTGACGATCGAGAGCGTTCCAGGCAAACAGACGACGGTGTCGATGGTCGTGCCTCTCCACCAGGCGATGCAGAAAGCGCTGCTGGTGATGGCAGGCGGCATCATGTGGGGCATTCCCGAAACCGGTGTACAAGACATCATCGACATGAATCTGGCGACCATCGCGGTCACCGACCATGCGACGATTCTCGAGAGGAGCGACGGGGACATCCCGTTCGCATCATTCGGTGATCTGATGGGCGTGGTACCTGAGGGAGTTCCCACGTCGATCGTGGTCGCGACAAATGCTGCCGGTTCGATCGCCCTCGGTGTAGAAGCGGTTGTCGGGACACGACGCGTCGCGGCGAAGGAGCTCGGCGCCGTCCTCGCCGACGTCGACGCTGTAACCGGTGCTGCGCTACTCGGCGGAGATGAAGTCGTCTTGCTGGTGGACACAACACGTCTCGTCGAGCGGCAACACGAAGTCGTAGCCGATGCCCCGGCGTTCTCCCCGGCGCACGTCCTCATCGTCGACGATTCACGCGGCGTTCAGCAGGTTGTCTCTTCCGCTCTGGCAACGAGCGGATTCAATACGTCGGTTGCGGCAAGCGTTGCGGATGCTCTCGGAGCGCTCCACTCCGGCTCGTTCGATGCAATCGTTGTCGACTTCTCAATGCCTCGGGCCGATGGTGTGGCGCTGGCCCACATGGTGAGACAACGCCATGGCGACATCCCGATGGTGATGCTCTCAGGCGTCGCCGAGGGCGACGACGTAGACCGCGCTCGCGAGGCGGGCGTCGACGCCTTCTTCGGCAAGGCCGACTTCAAAGAGGGCGGACTAGCTGAGAAACTGAGAGAGCTGATCGGAATCCGTCGGGCAAAGGAACAAACGGCGTGATCGAGTAGATCAGTAGATCAGTACTGCTCTACTTGCTACTG
>JAMBLK010000217.1 GCA_023336855.1 Actinomycetes bacterium | reverse complement strand
CCGTCACCTCAACGCTTGGTCGCTGGTCCTTGCCGGCGACGGTCACGCTGGTCGGCGTCGCAGGGGTCGCTCTCGGCCTTGCTCCGTCGATGACGGTGGCGTTCGTCGCCCTCGTGGTCGTTGGAATCGCCTGGGTATGGACTCTCGCCAACCTGAATGCAACGGCACAACTCATGTCGCCGGAGTGGGTGAGGGGACGCGCCATGGGGTTGTACATGCTGTCCTTCGCCGGGACGCTCCCTCTTGGGGCCATCATGTCGGGTTGGATCGCCGATCAAATGGGGGCAGGTGGCGCAGAGGTTGTCCTCTCCTCGGTCGGAATCGCACTCGGGATCATTGTGGTCCCCGCCTTCAGAATCCCGGCGTTGAGCGATGTCGTCACACCGGAGTTCACGGACGAGAGGGTCTTCCTGTCGCACGTCGATACCGAAGGGGGACCCGTCCTGATGACGGCGACGTGGCAGATCGAACGCTCCGACCTTGCAGGGTTTCTGGAGGTGATGCGTGAGGTTCGCCTCGTCCGCCTGAGAACCGGCGCCTACCGCTGGCGCTTGTACCGGGATGCCGGAGACCCCCACCGGCTCACAGAGGTGTTCCTGACCCGCTCCTGGGAGGATCATCTGGCACAACACCGGCGTATCGACGACGCTTCGCGAGAGGTGCTTGAACGCGCCCGAGCATTCGGTCGGTCCGCAGGCCCACGAACCAACCACCTCGTGGCCGTGGACATGGAGAGCTCTGCCGATTGGGATGCTCTCCTCGAATCGCACGCCCAGTATCACGCAAGCGATGGCTCGATCCCCCTCGGTTCCCCGACCGACCCGGACTCCGACTGACAGAGGCGCACGCCCCGGGCGGGGAGTGCAAAGGGCTACGCCGACGCCCGCCGCTGCTCAACGAAGCGGACCAACGCCGCGACGCCGATCGCGACTCCAGCCCCGAGCGCTGCACCCGAGACGGCATCCGACAGCCAGTGGCTCGAAGGTAGACGCGGCTCAGCACCATCAACACGGCGAAGGCCGCTGCGAGCATCTCGAGGTTCCTTCGCTTCGGGCCCGCCGGAACGAGCACGATCACGAGGAACTCGTCGAGTGGTGGATTGAGACCCTGAATCGTCCGAACGACGACCAACACGATGATGGTGATCCACGCGGCCCGTCGCTGGCGTTTCGTCATCCACGGTGCCAGCGACGAGAAGAAGGCGACGCCCCCGGCCAGGTAGTAAGTGTGCAGCGACGCATCGCCGGATACGCAGGCCTGGGTGGAGTCGGCGACATGGTCGCCACAGATCCAGTCGGGTGCTGGGAACACGAGATCGGGAGAAGAGAACCGACTCAAGACTTCGGCACCGATCAGCCATACGAGACCCATAGCGACCGCCGAGGCCAGGAGACCCAAGCCGAGCCGCCGCCACTGCCTTAGCCATGCCAGATAGCCCCAGGAGAGGAGCGGGAGCAAGGACGCGAACAACAAGAGAGTGGTGTTGGTGACGACGACGGCAACGCTCGAAATCTTGGAGGCTGTGTCGATGACGATCTCTGGTTGTTCGATGGCGGTGGTCACTGGACTTCGAGACGTTGGTCAACCGACGAGGACGAAAGGAGTATGGGTTGGATCACTTCGGGGCAAGAGACCGAACTGATCGATCGGAGAGGATGGCTCCTCGACTGTCTGGATTAGACCCGATTCTTCCGGTTTCGTTCTTGTCTGCGCCGAGACGTGTTGCCGATGCGGCGGGTGTACCGGTAGCGTCTCGCATCCATGCTGACCACCACAAGCAGGCAACGCCAGATTGGTGCAGGGATGTTCGTTGCTTTCCTGCTCCTGACGGCGTTCGTCGTCGCCGGATGGACGCAATCGGTCGATGATGCCTGGATGTCGTTGATGGAGGACCTCGAAGTCCCGTGGTTGCTGTCTGTGGCCGAACTGTTTCACCACCTCGGATCCGTTCCTATCGCCTTGACGATCAGCTTGCTGGTAGCCGTCGCTTTCATCGTCGCGAAGAAGTGGTGGGCGTTCTGGGCCTGGTTCGCGATCGTTGCCGGGGCACAGGTCTTTTCGACGGTCACGAAACTGCTGGTAGACAGGCCGCGTCCGGTCGATGCTCTCGTTCACGAGTCCTCGGCGTCGTATCCATCGGGACACGCCATGGTGTCGGGCGCTGCGATCGGGATCGGGTTGGCGGTGATCCTGGGGATCATCTGGCCGAATCGGTACCGGCTGTTCCTCGGTGTAGGCATCGCCTATGCCGTCGTCATGGCATGGAGTCGCACCTATCTGAGGGTCCATTGGCTCACCGACGTGGTGGGCGGCCTTGTTTTCGGCACCGCGATCGTGTGTCTCGTCGCGGTCGCGGTGATTCAGCGTCGAGGAGACGCCCAGGACGGCATCGACGAGTCAGGCGAGTAGCCCGGATCCGCAGACTCAATCACCCGAGCTCGGAGGGCTCTCCATATTCGGGATGACCTGCAACGAACTTCCGAAGGCCGCCCATTGCCGTGGCGCGTACCTTGCTCTGGAACGGGCCACTCCACCCCAGAGCAGTGCCTGCCGGGCCGATCGCCATGCGGGTCCACCGCCACAAGTCGAAGGTGTCCGTGTGCCGGATGATCAATCCGTCCTGGAAGACGAACGACGCATCCACGATGTTGTGAACGGGTCGTGAGCCTCTCAAGAAAGTGTACCGGGCCTCCCAATGGGCCCGGCCTTCGTTGTCGTCGGCCTGTACGTCACGGAACGTCACGTCGAGATCGGTGCCGCGTTCGCACAACATGTGCCACATCGCCTTGGCCTCGTTGCCGCGAAGGTCGGTGAAGACCGGGTCTGAGAAGTGGATCGACGGGTGGTAACAGTCGATCATCCCGGCGTGGTCCCGTCTCTGAAATGCCTCGTAGAACGACGTGATCAGAGTCTCGTTCGAATTCATGACTTGTCGTGCTCCACTGTGACGATGGTTCGGATGCCACCCCGAACGTTCCAATCTCCGACGATCTTGACCCATCGTGGGTTGATGGCGGTGACGATGTCGTCGAGGATCCGGTTCGTGACGTCCTCGTGGAACGCACCTTCGTCGCGGTACGACCAGAGGTAGAGCTTGAGAGACTTGAGTTCGACGCACAGGTCGTCGGGGGTGTAGTCGATGACGAAATGTGCGAAGTCCGGCTGGCCCGTGAGGGGGCAGAGGCAGGTGAACTCTGGGGCGTCGAATGCGATGACGTAATCACGGTGGGGATGCGGATTCGGGAACGTATCGAGGATCTTCGCTGGGGTTGTGAACATGGACCCGAGCGTAGCCTCGCCTTGTGAGGCTGTACGGGGGAATACGCCGCGGGAACGTCAACCCGGTCGGGTGAGGCGGAAGTCAGAGACCGAGGATCTCTATTGAGTCCAGATGCTCTTGCAGTCGCAACGTGTCGTTCGCAGTCCATCCAGCGGTTGGGGCAACGACCGACCATCCCTCGACGAACACGTCGTTGTAGTTGTGCCCGTGCCCCACGCTTGCACTGAATCCATTGATCAGATCGACGACAACCTGTGTGAAGGTCGTGAATGGAACCCAGCGGACCGAGTCCGGGACATCAGGACCGACAGGATGATCAGTCCACTCCTGAGGCTTCCACAATGTTTCCCAGTTCCAGTAGCCGACAGGATCCGAGGCGTGGTGGTAGTACACAACCCTCGGCGCGAGCCATGTCGGATCGGTGGGATCGAGCACGCCGGGCGAATTGACCATCCGGAGCACTTCACCGTCGCGATACACAGGAAGCCAGACAGGCGACGGGTCCCGCTCCTCGAGTAGTTGGCTTCGCACCGCATTCGCGTTGGTCGGCCCGACCCACAGTGCTCCGGCCGTGTTCGATTGGATGAAGCCCAGAGAGGCATCCAGAGACTCTCGAACGTATGCGGCTTCCGAGCCGAGCGATCCAAGGCTCTCCCCGAACGCCACAAGGCGGGGCCTGTCATTCCCAGGCAATGCTTCCCACCAGGCGATCACTGCGTCGTTGATGGCCACGCCTGATTCTGTCGCTGTCGCGGTGTCGAGGATGAAGGAGATCCAACTCGGCAGGAACGAGTACTGCATTCCTGCAATCGCGGTATCTCCGCGCCACAGGTACTCGAGCGCAGCTGCCGCCGTCGGATCGACCCATCCGGTGCCTGTCGTCGCGACCAGCGCAACAACGGCTCGATCTTGGGCATTGGTCCGGTTCAACTCGTCCACGACGAGTTGGGCGCGCTCGGCGGGGGAGTTTGCCGACTTCAGTCCTGCGTAGACGCGAATCGGCGTTCGGACACCGTGAGCGGTTCCGTGGTACGCAGAGAGATCCTCGACGGAAGTAGCGTCGCCGGCGAACGTTCGACCCTGGAATCCGAGATCGTCCCATGCGACCAGGGATGTTGGCGATCCCGAAGACTCGGGATCGCTCGGCTGTTCGATGCCTTCGAGTGTGGTCTCGTCGCCACCTTCGAACCGGGCATTAGCGAAGGCCGTAAGGCCGCTACTCGCGACGAAGTAATAGGCCGCTGCGATGACGGCGATCACCAAAACGGTCGTCACGCCCCTCGCAAATCCGACGGACATTCGTCTCTCGAAGGCGAGGTCCGTTCGCCAAATCAGCCACCGCAGCGACCTCGCAACGAAGAGCAGGACCAGAACGAACGCGAGGGACCATGCGACGGCGAGTAGTCCGTCGACGAAACCGATCGGTTCTACACCGACGAGTTCGCCTTGGTCGGTCTGCCAGG
This sequence comes from Actinomycetes bacterium, assembly GCA_023336855.1. Taxonomy (GTDB): domain Bacteria; phylum Actinomycetota; class Acidimicrobiia; order Spongiisociales; family UBA5794; genus JAHEEL01. The sequence continues at coordinate 1,217 of JAMBLK010000217.1, read as the reverse complement.
CGGGCCAGACCACAGCCATGACGACAAGGACCACGCCGGCGAGTCCCAGCAGAACCCACCGGACCAGACCGGGAATCGCATCACGGTCAACGACGACGTGGAACAGGCCTAAGACCCGCCTGACAAAGAACCAGGCAAGAACGGCGAGACCGTAGCCAACGGTGAACGACAACGCCGAGACGATGCCCTGCATCATTGCAGAGCGCGGCAACAGGCTCGAGCCCAGAGAGAACCACAGCATCGCGACACCCAACCCGAGACCGGGAATCGACGGAGACATGGTAACGACCGACAGGAACCCCGGAGCGGGACGTTCGTTCTCAGTCATGCAGCAGCGACGATTCGTGCGAGTCGTGAGTTCGTCGTGGTTGGTTCAAGATGTGCGTACTCCAGGGCGAGTAGCGGTCGAACCCCGACGGCCTGAATATATATGACACTCCCGACGAACGGCACCACTCGGAGGCGACGGGTCGTACCAATCGAAGAGCTCAAGAGTATTCCTTCCACCTGTCGACTTTCAATCGACATGCTAAGTGACCAAGGAAGGTGAACGCTGATCATTCTGCAGTCAGTCGGTCAGGGCACCGACCAATTGGTAGGTCGTTCGGTATGAGGCCGAGACCGAGAAGGACTTGGCCGCTGTGTGACTCGGTTCGCGTGCGTCGGACCCCCGAGAGTCTTCGACCGGTTCACGGAGTGACAGATTGGATTGCTGATTCCCTGGTTTGACTGTCGTTTGACACTTCCGGCGACGTCTTGACAATCCTTTGATCGTTCGCGCGGACACTTCCCCCAGCGACCTGGACACGAGCCAATTGAGCCAGGCACAAAAGGGGAGAGGGAGCACATGTACCCGATCGAGCGGACCGATTACATCAACGCCTACATCGGCGCTATCTCGGACGAGATGCGACAAGCAAGGATTGCCCGACCGAAATCGAGCGACCGTTTCCGGGCACTCGACCGTTTCTCCAAGGCAGTTGCCCAGTTGCTGAGAACGGGATCGAGGGAGATACAAGTCACACCGAGTTGAGGGATCAGAGGGTGCCGTCAACCCCGATGGATCCATTCGGAGTAGGGGATCACCCACCTACTCCCAGCTGATTTCGTGTCAGAACAGATGGTGCCACGACGTGCGAAAACCCGGATGGTGTCCGGGTTCTCGTACCGTGGGCCCACCTGGATTTGAACCAGGGACCTCATCCTTATCAGGGATG
>JAMBLK010000216.1 GCA_023336855.1 Actinomycetes bacterium | reverse complement strand
GGGTGAGTCGGTACGCTGGCTGCCGAGGAGGCCACAATGACCCGATCGTCAGAGCCCCGTTCCCACTGGTCCGCCGCGATGCGTGATTTCGACTGTCTCTCCGTACGCGACGGCGTATTGCACGTCGAGGGCGTCAACACGCTCCATCTCGCCGAGCGCTTCGGAACTCCCCTCTTCGTCTTTTCTGAGGCGCAGATCAGAGAGAACCTGCGTCGGTTCCGCGAAGCGTTCGCGAAGGGCTGGCCCGGACCGGTCGACGTGTTGCCGGCGATGAAGGCCAACACGCTGCTTGCAACCCGTCAGCTCCTCTCGAACGAGGGCGCAGGCGCGGACATCTACTCGCCCGAGGAGCTCGCGGGCGTGCTCAAGACCGGCGTCGATCCTCAGCGAGTCTCGGTCAACGGTGGAGGGAAACCCAGGGATCACCTCCGCAATTGTGTCGATGCCGGCGTACGGATCACCGTCGAGGACGTTCACGAGATCGATCTCATCCAGGAGGTCGCTGCCGAGTTGAACAAGACGGCCAAGATCCGGTTCCGGGTCAAGCCCACGATGCCGAACCTGTGGCGCCGTACCGACTTCTCTCAGATGAGTGTCCCCATCGATCTCGGTATCCAGGTGTACAAGTCGGGGATCCCGGTTGAGTATCTCGTTGACATGGGACATCGGGTATTCGTGATGCCGAACGTCGATCTCGTGGGTCTACATTTCCACGCCGGACGCCACCATCCGAGCCTCTGGTTCTGGGAGCAGATGATGGTCCGCTACGCAAGGCTCATCGGCGAACTCTCGAGCGCCTGGGGAGGATGGCAGCCAGAGGAGATCGACATCGGTGGCGGTTTCCCCAGCCCAAGAGATCCATTCAATAAGGAGTTCCCTCGTTCGGAGTTCCTGCTCACGGCTCTCGGATATCCGTTCCTCGTCGGTCTGCGCGGTCTGGGCTCGAGGGCGTACCACGCGGCGCTGTCCAGGATTCTCGCCGTGCTCACGAGCCAGAGCGATCCGAAGGCGCCACCGACGATCGAGGAGTATGGGCGGTCGATCACATCGACGCTGCGCCGCGAACTGCGGGCGAACGGCGTCGACCCCGACGGCGTGCGACTCCAATTGGAACCCGGGCGGTCGATGTACGGAAACACGGGCATCCATCTGTCGACGATCAAGACTGTGAAACGTCAGACGAAACCCATCCCGTACACGTGGGTGCTCACAGACACGACCTACTTCTTCCTTGCAGGTGGAGTCCTCGAACACAACCGTCATCCATTCGTATTCGTCTCGCAACCCGATGCGCCGGCGACACAGACCGCCGACATCGTCGGGCACTCGTGCTACGCCGATCAGATCGTGCTCGGAGCGAGGGTCCCCGATGTCCAGAGCGGGGAGGTCGTTGCCCTGCTCGAGACCGGTGCCTACCAGGAGAGTTCAGCATCGAACTTCAACTCCCTGCCCCGACCCGCGTCGGTCCTTGTTCACGGTGACCAGGTTGAGTTGATCAAGCGCGCCGAGACGATCGGTGATGTATATGGAAGGGACATAATCCCCGAGCGACTCGTCGGCAAGCCCGCCGAAGCGACGTGAGCAACGAACCGATCGTCTGGATCGTTGCAGCTCTTGAGGTCGTGGCAGCGCTGGTGATAATGACCTACTGGATCACATGGTTCAGGCAGCCGCACGATGAGCCGTGGCTCCCAGATGGCTACGTCGACCACGAGACTCCGTTCGTCTACGCCGACGCGATTCTGGCCATCGTTCTGGTGACGGCCGCGGTGCTACAAGTCACTGAGGCGCCACCCGGGGCGATCGAGATGCTGGGGCCTCGCTCACGACCCGTCGGGGAATCGCTCGGCCTGATCGCGGCCGGGATGCTGACTTTCCTCGGGATCCTCGACCTCGCCTACTTCGCCCGAACCGGACTCTTCCGACGGGAGCACGATGGGATCGTCAATGCGGGCATCGTCGCAGGCGTGCTCTTTCTGGGGGTGATCCTTGCTCTGAGGTTCGTGTAGCGCCCACTCCATCGTCAGTGATCCGAATCATGCGTCTCGCCTGGCGACGGGTCCACGTCGCGCGGTACGCTCCGGTCTGGAGGAGAGGAGGAGAGCATGGCTCGAGTCGTCGGAGCTGACGTTTGGAAGAAGGGGTGGATTTCCGTCGTCACCGTTGACGGCTGGATCG
>JAMBLK010000215.1 GCA_023336855.1 Actinomycetes bacterium | reverse complement strand
GTCCATGGAGTTCATCCTAGACCGCCACTGAGGAAGCCGCGGAGGCTTCGCTGCCGTTCTCCACATCCTCCTGTGTGGTCTAGACGAGCCCCCCAAGAACGAATCCGATCCACACGGCGACAACGCCGGCCACCATGGGAATGGCAAGGTTCTCGGCCGCCCTCCGGACACCGCTCCGTCCGCCCGATTCGGCGACGAGCACGGTTTCGACCATCCAGGTCGAGAACGTCGAGTATCCGCCGAGGAATCCGACACCGGCAGCAACCAGAGCAAGATCGGGCACGGACCGCCCCGTGACGATTCCAAGGAGCAGTCCGGCCCCAAGCGCACCCGTGAGGTTCACCACGAGCGTACCCACCGGAAACGTCGTCTGCCATCGCCGCTGCACGACGCCGGACACCCCGTATCGGGCGAGCGTGCCCAGCGCCCCCATGACTCCGATGAGTAGCCACGTCATCGCCGTCCCCCCGTTCGAATACCGATCAGAGCGGCAGCGAGACCAAGCCCGATCATGCCGATCGGGTACACGACGGCCAGCAAGAGATCCCCCGTCCTGAACAGCTCGAACACTTCAACCGAGAACAACGAGAAGGTGGTGAACGCGCCCAGGATTCCGATTCCTGCAAACGGAATCACGAGTGGAGACGAGCGGAATTGTCCGGTGTGCCAGGCGATCAGGAATCCGAGGAACAACGATCCAATCACATTGACGAACAGCGTCGCCCAGAGTGGATCGAGCCCGCTCGTCACAACGATCTCTCCGACCACTCCGCGCAGAATCGCACCGATCGCGCCGCCCGCCGCCACGGCGGCGCGGCGGCGTCCGGCGATGGAAACCTGGGTGCGCGGTAGATCGGTCACGGAGAGCAGCGACGGTACCACTCATTTACCCGGTTCTCGCCGGTTCGGTTCCTACGATGCAGAGACAACCGCGACTCCCAAGGAGGGAACAATGGAAGAAAAGGCCACTCTGGCAGACGTGTTCGACTTCACGTTTACGAAGTTCGTCACACCGATCGTCGTCAAGATCGCGTTCATCATCATGCTCGTACTTGGTGCACTGATGTGGTTGATGATGGTCATCGCCGGTTTCTCCAGCGGATTCGGGGCCGGTCTCGGCGCAATCGTCTTCGGCGCACTGTTCTTCTTGATGTTCGTCCTGGTCTACCGGATCATGTTCGAGCTCGTGATGGTGATCTTCGCCATCAAGAAGAACACCGACCGTCTCCCATAACCAGACCGACCGTTCATGTGATTTCGCCCCGGCCACTCGGCCGGGGCGTTTTGCATGGACGGTCGTCGCTCGATGCCAGTCTGTCCCGCTGGAGGCTGGTAGCGGGTAGCTGGCGGCTACTCGTCAACCGGATCACACTCACTGATGCCGGTCTTGCTCTGGGCGATCACGCCTTCCTCCAGCACCTTCTTGACCTTCCATCGGATCCTGCTGATGTCCGGAATCGGGTGGCCCTTGTGGTCCCGGCCCGGGGCGTAGTACGGAGGATTGAATCCGACCGTTGCGATGCCGGCAAAGTCAAGCTTCGCCGCTGCACGTACGAGATCCGGGAGAAACGTGACAGGCACGTCCGTCACCACGTATGACTCGATAGCGTCCGCTATGGCCGGAAACGATCGGAGCAGGGTGAACGGGTCGGCATCCCCGGCGACGGCTCGAAGGAGACAGCGCTGTCTCTGCATCCGCGCGTAGTCAGACGAGCCTTTGCGTGCCCGCGCGTATGCCAGCGCCTCGGTCCCGGAGAGGTGGTTCATGCCCGGCTGCACGTCGACGGTCGCCCACCGCTCCCCCTCGGATGGCGGGGACACTTCAGCCTCGAGGGCTTCCTTGACGTACACGTCGACACCGTCCACAGCCTCGACGAGGGCGACGAACGCTCGCATATCCACGAGCACGTAGTAGTCGATGTGGAGTCCGAGCATGTGCTCAACGATCTCGCGCAGCGCAGCCATCCCGGGGTCGACCTCGTTGGGGAACGAACGCGTCCACTTGCGCGTATACGGATAGAGCGCATTGATCTGCTCCGGGAAGCAGTTGCAGGGAACAAACACCGGCTCATCGGGAATGTCGTCACCGTCGATATCTGTCCACGTCGCAGGGTCACTTTCCGGAGCGAGGCGCCGCTCGAGATCCGCAAACGCGCTCTCGAATCGCTTTGGCATCGGAATCTGACCCATGTTCCGCGGGATTCCGAAGAGAGCAGCCTCCCCGCTCTCGAGGTCGATGGTCGCGACCATGATCGTGTCAGTTCGCAGCCCCCCGCGGCCCGGACCTGCATCCCCACCCGCCAGCAGGAATGTCAATCGACCGGGATCGACCCGCTCATCGAACGGAAGGAAAGGCGCAACGGGCCCACCGGCGACGATGTCCGGTCGGGCTTCGATGGCATCGGGGTCACCACGACCGGGCCAGAAGATCAGATTCCTCGCCGGGAGATCCTCGGTCGTCGTCGTGGTTGGAGGCACGGTCGTTGTCGTTTCCACGGTCACCGGATCGGGGACGATGTCGGCCTCCGGCGATGGCGGAGCCAGTGTGATGGGTGTCGTGTTGGCCGCGTCGGCAGAGACGAATACCCGATCGATCAAGAGTGCACCACGGACTCCATACGCTCCCGCGACGACGTGCGGAACCACAACGATCGCGACCGCTACACCGAGGAGTGCGAGCGACCATCCACCGGCCAGAGTGTTCCCCGGGAATCGGTAAGCATCGAACACGGCGAAGAGCCGCCACGCGAGAAGCAGAACGTTGACGGCCAGGAGCGCCCACAGCACCGCCGGGCGAACGATCCATTCGAGGATGCCGATGGCACCGCCCTGCAATGCAATGACGGATGCGATAAAGAGGAGGATCAGGGGTGATGCCACGAGGGCGGCTCGGATGGGTCGGTCTGCGTACCACTGCCCCGCACCCGGGATCAGCGCTGAGAGCGCGGCGGCAAGTCCCGGCTTGGCCCCGCCTGAGGCTTGCTCCTTCGCCTCCTGACCACTCATTGCCCCCAACCTACGCTCAATCCCCGAATATGCATCTCATCAGACGCGGCGACGGGTCCCACCGGAGGAGCATGGAACCCGTCATATCCGCAGATGATGTCTCTGCCTGGCCGCTGCTTGTCAGGACTCATCCAACACAATTGCCGTCCGCCGGGCTAGGGCCATTAGTGGTGGTCAACAGGGAAGGACGACCCTATCTGGGGGCCTGCGGCCCCGGTTGTCGGTACCCGGAACTCGGTACTCGGCGAAGAGTCTGCTGCCCCCCCCCTAGACCGGATACCGGATAATGGATACCGAGTACAACTCTCCAAACGCTCTTACACCCGACACTCCGAATCGCGACCGATGCCTGTCGGGGGCGTGGTACCTGAATTCAGGACCTCTTGAACCTTGGCTCTGATGGCTGCGAGATCGGGGATCGGTTGGTTCCTGTGGTTCCCGGTTGGCGCGTAGTCGGGGGGCGTGAATCCGACCGTGACGATGTCGTCAAAGTCGAGGAGCGCTGCCGCCGATACGAGCGTCGGAACGTAGTCGAGCGGGATGTCGGTGCGGACCGAGGACTTGACTGCCCT
>JAMBLK010000214.1 GCA_023336855.1 Actinomycetes bacterium | reverse complement strand
GTCGGCTCAATGGGCGATGACGTTCGCGTTCTCGAAGAAGCCCTCCTGAGCTTCGGGTTCGATGCTGACGGAGCGCTCACCGTAGACGACGTCTTCGATGAGGAGACTACGGATGCTCTCGTTGCGTGGCAGGCGTCCATCGGCGCGCCGGTCGATGGTGTTCTCAACATCGGTGAGATCATGGTCACCGAAGATTCGATCCGTATTGCGGCCTCGCACATCAGCATCGGCAGCAACGTCACCCCGGGAACTCCGATCTACACACCGTCGACCTCAACATCGGTGGTGTCGGTGCGGTTGCCCGCAGAGGATCAAGAACTCATCCTTGCCGGCGACTCCGTCACGGTCGTGATGCCCAACGGAGACGACGAACCGGCGTCCGTTACGACGGTCGGCAACATCGCGATCCGCAGCCAGGAATTCGGCACATACTTCGAGGTCGAGATCACCCTCGATCGCCAGGGTGCGGCCACGGGTCTCGACGAGGCCCCGGTCGACGTCGAAGTGATCGACGATCGAGTCGAGAACGTACTCGTCGTACCGGTCACGGCGCTACTGGCTCTGGGCGAGGGTGGCTATGCGGTCCAGATCGACGCCGGAAACGGTGCAACGCGACTCGTCGCCGTCGAGGCTGGCATGTACGCGGACGGATCGGTCGAGGTCACTTCGAGCGAACTCGAGCCCGGCATGAAGGTCGTCATTCCGTGAGCCCGACTGCATCTACTTCGACACCAACGACGCCGGTACCGATCAACGAGCGCACGGTCCTCGCTCTCTCGAACGTGACGAAGAGCTATCCCGGCACTCCGCCCGTGCACGCCATCCGCGGTCTCGATCTCGATATCCGGGCCGGCGAGTTGGTCGCCATCGTCGGCCCATCGGGATCGGGTAAGTCGACGCTCCTCCATGTGATCGGCACACTCGATCGAGCGACGTCGGGCACGGTCTCGGTTGCCGGTTACGACGTCGACGACCTCAACGACAAACAGCTCTCGTCGCTGCGCTCCCGGCATATCGGGTTCGTCTTTCAGCAGTTCTTCCTCCTCGCCGGGGAGACGGCGCTCGACAACGTCGCCGACGGACTGCTCTATACGGGCATGGCGCTGAGCCATCGGAGAGTTCTGGCGAAACAAGCGCTGGATCAGGTAGGTCTTGCTCACCGCATGAGCCACGAGGCAACCAAGCTCTCGGGCGGCGAGCGGCAGCGGGTCGCGATAGCGCGGGCTCTGATCGGCTCGCCCGACATCATCCTTGCTGACGAACCGACCGGAAACCTGGATAGCAAGTCCGGCGAGGACGTCGTGCGGCTCATCGAGAACCTCAATGCAGATGGCACGACCATCGTCGTGATCACCCACGACCACGAGATCGCCGCCCGGTTTCCCCGCCGGGTCTCTCTCCTCGATGGCAGGATCGTTGAAGACACACGACTCGTCGAAACGGGAGGTATGCAATGAACGTCTCCCTCGAGCCATCTCGCCTCGCACCCGCCGACATGATGAGGGCTTCCCTCATCGGCCTCAGAACCCGTCGACTGCGCTCGATCCTCTCTGGACTCGGTATCGTCATCGGCATCGCCGCCATGGTCGGTGTCCTCGGCTTGTCCGAATCCTCGAAGTCCGATCTTCTCGCACAACTCGACCAACTAGGGACGAACATGCTGCGTATCGAGGCCGGGTCCGGGATCGGTATCGGCACCGGTGAACTCCCCGAGGATTCGACTGCGATGGTTTCGCGAGTCGGGCCCGTCGAACAGGTCGCTTCGATCAGTGAGGTCGAGTCAAGCGTGTACCGGACGGACCTCGTGCCCGAAGGACAGACGGGGGGCATCACGGTCAAGGCCGTTGACGCGAACCTGCTTGCGACGCTGCAGGGCCAGATGGCGTCCGGAATCTTCCTCGACGAAGCCGCGAGCGATCTCCCGGTCGTTGTCCTCGGTTCTGTGGCGGCTGAACGCCTCGGTGTGACCGATGGTGCCGGAGGAACCGTCGTGTGGCTCGGGAACGAATGGTTCTCGGTCGTGGGCGTGATGGACACACTCGACCTCTCTCCCGACCTCGATCGCGCCGCTCTCGTGAGCTACTCGACGGCCGAGGAATTCCTCGATCACGACGGCGTTCCGAGCACGATCTACGTCAGGAGCGATCCGGATGACATCGACGCCGTTCGGTCGGTGCTCCCCGCAACGGTCAACCCGGAAAACCCCGATGAAGTCGAGGTCACCAGGCCGTCCGACGCCCTCGAGGCGAAGGAAGCCGCCGACCAGGCGTTCACCAATCTCCTCCTCGGCCTCGGCGCTGTGGCCCTCCTCGTCGGCGGTGTCGGAATCGCGAACGTGATGGTGATCTCTGTACTCGAACGACGTGGCGAGATCGGACTCCGGCGTGCCCTCGGTGCGACCAAGGGACACATCTCAATCCAGTTCCTCGGCGAATCCCTCATCCTCGCGACCCTCGGCGGACTCGGCGGCGTTGCCCTCGGCAGCGCGGTCACGGCCGCATACGCGTGGTCACAAGGCTGGGACGTCCTGATTCCGACCGTGGCCGTCGTCGGCGGACTGTCCGCCGCGCTCATCATCGGGGTAGTTGCCGGTCTCTATCCGGCGATGCGTGCCGCGCGAGTCAGCCCAACCGAAGCACTCCGGACGCTGTAGCTTTCCGCCCGTGACGTGGAGCATCGAAAACCGCACTGTGGTGATCACCGGTGGCAACTCCGGGATCGGCCTCGCGACCGCTACCGAACTCAGCCGCCGGGGTGCCAACGTGGTGCTGACGGCGAGAGACCCCATTCGGGGCAGAGCGGCTGCTGATCAGATCGAGGCTGAATCGCACAGAACGGTCACGCCGATGGTTCTGGATCTGTCGTCGTTCAACTCGATACGGTCGTTCGCCGATGAACTGGCGGCGCGTGGACGTACCGACGTTCTCATCAACAATGCCGGCGTCTATGTAAGTTCGCGGCGGATCACCTCCGAAGGACACGAGTGGACGATGGGCGTCAACCATCTTGGGCCGTTCCTACTCACTTGTCTGCTGGTGGCCGACCCGGCGACCTTCCCCCGGCGCATCGTCAACGTCGCCTCAGAGATGCACCGCAACACGAAACATGACCCCGGATTCAACGAACTGGAGTCGGGCGGTCGCTATCGCGGAACACAGGCGTACGCCCGATCCAAGCTGGCCAACATTCTCTTCACCCGGGAGTTGGCGAGACGTCTCGATTCTACGGACGGCAGCACCTTCGCGGTGCACCCCGGAGTTGTCGCAACGCGCATCGCTCAGGATGGCGACAGCAGGCTCGGGTCACTCCTGTGGAAAGCCGGCTCCCGATGGATGCGCACGCCGGAAGAGGGTGCGGCCACGTCCATCTACCTGGCAACCGAGTCCGGCATCGAGCAATACTCGGGTGGCTACTTCTCCGACGAGCAACTCGTCGAGCCAAGCGCTGCGGGACTCGATAGCGATGCGGCGGTCAGACTCTGGGAGCGGAGTGCTGCCGACACCGGATGCCACCCCCACTGATCGGGCGGTACTCTCCCGCCACATGACCGAGACCAATGGGGCAGTGCCCGACGAATCTGCCATTCCGCAGATAGCCGAGCAACCGCTGTGGAAACGGCTACTCCGGGGTGCGGTCACGGTCCTTGTGCTCGTCCTCGTCTTCGGTTTCGTACTCCCGAAACTCGCCGACTATCAGGCCGTCGCCGATCACATCGGGGATATCGACCCGATCAAGTGGTTGCTCCTGGCGATCTTCGCCGGGTGGTTCCTCGTCGCCTATGTATTCGTCTTCATGTCAACGCTGCCCGGACTGCGTTTTCGCGAAGGGTTCGTCGTGCAGACAACCGCTACCGCGATCAATAACTCGCTCCCCGCGGGCGGCGCCATCGCCCTGCCGGTCACCTACTCACAGTTCCTCTCATGGGGTTTCGCTCCTGAACCGGTCACGGCTGCCTTGCTCACCGCAGGGGTATGGGATCAACTTGCACGACTCGCTCTTCCAGTGCTGTCTGTTGCTGCGATCGCCGTTACGGGCGAAGCGATCTGGTGGATGTGGCTTGTCTCGTTGGGAGGTATCGTTGTCGTTGTCGGAGCGGTCTGGCTCATCTCGGTCGTCCTGCGCTCGCAGTCGGCTGCAGTCGCCGTCGGAAATCGGCTTGACAAGATCGTCAACTGGGGTCTCAAGAAGATCAAACGCGACCCTGTCGACGTAGCCGCCGCGACTCTCAAGTTCCGGGACAGCGTCCGCCATGTTGCCCGGTACCGGTGGAAGTGGGTGACCGTCGCGACCATCGCGAATCATGCCTCGATGGCAGCGTTGTTCGTTGTATCGCTGCGAGCCGTGGGCGTCTCCAGCGACGACGTCTCGTTGCCGTGGCTTCTGCTCGCGTTCTCTCTCGGGCGTCTGCTCGTCGTGATCCCCGTGAGTCCCGGGGGTCTCGGACTGGTTGATCTCGGCTTCATCGGACTGGTCTCGCTCGGGTGGGGTACCGGGGCCGATGCAGATCTCATCTCGGCCGGGGTGCTGCTCTACCGAGCGCTGTCGTTCCTACCGCCGATCCTGATCGGGCTCGGATCGTGGATCTTCTGGAGAGTCAACCGCAGCTGGCGACACGATTGGCAGGTCGAACGCCGCGGCGAGACCGTCCAGGCCTGACCCGCAAGCGCCGACGTCTCCCCTTCTGTGGGCTGACAGCGCCGCATACGGGGATTGCAACCCTGGATATGCGTGGGGTTAGAAGATGGTGGCGATGAGGATCGAGACTGATTGCTGGGCCAGGATCCAGATCAGCCACCCTCCGATCGCCGTTCCGATCGCCCGTCCGGTGGAGAAGTCGAGACCCTCACGAATCGCGACAACGGATGCCGCGAGCACCCACACAGCAGCGACCGGTCCAAGGAACGGGATCACTCCAATGACCCTCGGCGCCTGAGCGAAACCGAGCACGCGAAGCATCTCTCCCACGTTGGTCGTGCCCTTGAAGACCTTCTTTCCAACCACAGACGTGGTGATGGCCCACACGATCCAGCCGATGATCGCCAGGAGGACTCCGACGCCGACCATGACGAAGACGCCGCCCTTGCTCGGCATGGGGAAGTCGCCGATCCCCAGCCATCCACGCATCGAGTTCCAGACATCCGTACCGAACATGTCCTGCGTGTTCTCGTAGCCCACCCACGAACCGACCGCTGCCAGGGCGTTAGCAACAACGACCACAACGAAGGCTTGCCATGTCATCCCGGGGGAGCTCTCCGCGCGGTTGTAGAACTCGGGATCGAGTGCAGCCGCGCGGATCATATTGCGAATCAAGGACTTCCCTCCGTGTGACGCTCGAACGATAGAGGCGTCAGCGACTCTCGATCCATCGACTCAGCGCCGTACCGATCTCTTCGGGTGAATCCTCTTGGATGAAGTGGGATCCTGCGACCCTCACCTCGGTCTGGTTCGGCCAGTTCCGGCAGAACTCGCGTTGCGGACCCACGAGGATTGCCCCGGGATCCGCATCGATGAAGAGCTTCGAGATATCGCTCGTGGAGAGCCACCGGCCGTAATCGTCAACGATGTCGGCAACGTCCTCCGGCGCTCCATCGATCGGGATCTCCCTGGGCCATGTCAGTGTCGGCCTGCGATCCTCGCCTGGATTCCGGTACGGCCGACGGTACTCATCCATCTCATCATCGCTCAGTTGTCGAATAACCGATGAGGGAAGGATCCGTTCCACGAAGACGTTCTTCTCGAGCACAATCTCATCACCTGCGCCCGACCGCATTGCCTCGAAGATCGGTCGGGAAGCCTCAGGCCAGTCGTCCCACGTGACGGGGCGTACGATCGCCTCCATGTAGGCGATGCCGGCTACTGAGCCGCGGTGACGGTTCGCCCAATCGAATCCGAGGGCCGCGCCCCAGTCGTGGACGACCAATGTGACCGCATTCTCGACGCCGACCCCTTCGAGGAAGGCATCGAGATAGCGCCGGTGATCGACGAAGCGATAGTCGAGTCCGGGAACCTTGTCTGAGTCGCCCATGCCGATCAGGTCGGGAGCGATGCAACGTCCCAGACCGGAGACATGAGGGATCACGTTTCTCCATAGATACGACGATGTCGGATTCCCGTGAAGGAGGACGATCGGGTCGCCCTCCCCCACGTCTACATAGGCCATCTCCGACCCGAGGACTTCGATGCGTTGTTTCTCCATGAGCCTCCTCCAGCGCCGAGGGTAGGCGGTGAAGGACGGCGGTAGCATCGACGTTCGTGGCCGCTCCCAAGATCACCCGACGCTCCCTCCTCACCGGTACGCATGGCGTCTCCGGACCGACGATCGTGATCGATACGTTCCGTGCCTTCACAACAGCGGCGTTTCTGCTTGGGCGCGGTGTGGACCGCATCGTGCTCGCCGAGACCCTCGCTGAAGCTCGGGTTCGGTCACTCTCCACTCCCGACTCGATCCTGTGCGGAGAGGAAGAGGGCCGCAGGCCGGACGACTTCGACCTGGGCAACTCGCCGATCGAAGTCGAGCGCTACGACGATCCGAGAGGCCGCGTCGTCGTCATGCGAACGTCGGCAGGAACCCGCAGCGTTGTCAGTGCCCTCAGATCCGGCGCCGACCCCCTCTATGCCGCGAGCCTGGTGGTCGCCGGAGCGACCGCCTCAGCCGTTCGCAGCCGAACAGAGGTCGTGATCGTCGCCTCAGGCCTCAGCGGAACCACCGTCGCGGATGAAGACGAAGAGACCGCCGGTCTCATCGAGAGCCGCATCCTCGGAATGCCCGACGACCCCGGGCGTCTCGACAGAATCCGATCCGGCACAGGCGCCGATCGCCTCACGACCACGCCGTGGATCGACCCGGAGGACCTGGACCGATGCCTCGAAGTCGACCGATTCGACTTCGCTATGAGAGCGAAGCTCGAAGGCGGCTTGGTAGCCCTGCGGCGAGAAGAGGTGTGAAGACGAGCTACCAGCTGCCAGCTACCAGCTACCAGCAAGACCGAGACAGTTTCTAGCCGTGAGTCGGTAGTCGGGATCTCGTACCGGATACCGGATACCGGATACCGACAACAGACAACCGACAACCGAAACAGCCTTTCTCCTCAAGATTCACGGCCCTGAACCCGATACATCACAATGCGATGGATTAGACGACGTGATGAGGGTGCGACCCGTTCGGATATCGCGCGCCATGAGGAGAAGT
>JAMBLK010000213.1 GCA_023336855.1 Actinomycetes bacterium | reverse complement strand
GGGAGCGACACCACGTATGTCGTTGGTCCGCTCGGCCCGAGTGGTTTCGAGGTCATCGAACCGAACGACTACACCATGTTTCGCATCGGACGTACGGCACTCGACATCATCGTCGCAGCGAAGTCGCACAACGCCGGGATGGATGCTTCTGTGCCTCTAGACAGTCTCCCAGAAGATGGTGTCGTGGCTTGGAGTGGGTTCAGGGATGCCGGTAATCCCGGCTACAAGTTCACCTGCTGGCGGGGCGACGGCTGACCAGGCTGCCCATACATGTCCGGCTGGGTGTCATGATGTGGGCGGTCTCGCGTGCTCCGGTCGGGCGGGAAGGGCCGATGACGTGGCCGTCGGACTGTTCGAGCCGATCCGGCTGAGAGCCGGTAGACCGCCGTTTACGCCGAGGTTGCTTGGACCACCGCGGCGGCCCGTTGAGGGTCAACCGGGTTCGTCGCGATGCCGTCGATCTTTGTGTCTGAGCCGACGATCGCTCCATCGCCGATGGCGAGGATGTCGCGGATCGTCGCTGCGGTGGCCCCCGATCCGACGAAGACCGGGAGGTGGGATCGGTCGGCCACGGTCTTGAGATCGTCGAGGCTCGTAGCTGCCCCGGTGCCGGCGCCCGACACGATCACGGCATCCGCTCCTGCTCGTTCCACGAGATCATTGGTGGCATCGATGAGCGTCAAACCGGCAGGAGGTGTCGCATGTTTTACGAACACGTCCGCCATGATGGTCACGTCCGGGCACAGCTCTCGTCTTGCTCGGGCGATGAGCGCCGCGGAACCCACGATCGGACCCTGATCTGTGTACATGGTTCCCGACAGGACGTTGATCCGGATGAACTGTGCTCCTGTGGCAGCGGCGACGGCGAGAGCGCCGAGGCCGTCGTTACGCAACACGTTGACGCCGGTGGGGAGGCCGACGGCTGCCACTTCGGTGACGGCACGAGCCATGGCAGCGATCGTCACCTTCGGGGCGTCATCGGTGAAGAACGGAGCATCGCCGAAGTTCTCGACCATGATTCCGTCGAATCCGGCAGTTGCGATCGCCAAGGCGTCGATGCGGGCACGATCGAGGATGGCATCCATCGAGCCGCCATAACCGGGTGCCCCCGGAAGGGGTTCGAGGTGGATCATGCCGACGAGGCGGGGGAGTGACACGGCTTAGTAGGCCCGGGCGATCTCAAGTGCCTTCTCAGCGGATTCGCCGGCGGCCTTCAACCCGGTCTCGGACGCATCTTGTCGCTGGACGACGAGTCGGCACCAATCACCGGCCATCCCTCGGATCACCTGGTCGGTGTCTTCGGGGCCGAACCGCCATGCTGCGTACTTCGGTCCCATGAGTTCGACGCGGATCCCTTGCTTGGGGAATTCCTCTCCGGCTTCTTTGAATGAGAACGGGAGCATCTTCTGCCCGAGCCAGGCGATGTGGCGGAGCCGCGGCGTGTCGGCCAGCGGATCCTCCTGGTCCTCTTCGAGGTCGTCTTCCGGAATCGGGATGATCCGTTCGAGGACGGCGACCTTGACGTCGAGTCCGTGCGCCCAGGTCTCCATGAGGCGCATCGTGGCGAAGCTCTTGGCGCTCATGTCGCCGTAGATCCACGGAATACGATCCGTGGCGAGCATGCGAGAGAGCGCATCGACGACGTCGGCGCGTCCGTGGCGCCACCACTCGATGACTTCCTGGTGGCGTTGACCGAGTCCTTCGGCGGGACCCCTGGCGGTCCACTCGTTGAGGTCGGTGATCTTCTCTGCCTTGATGCGGGACTTGCCCTCGGCGATGACCTCAGCTGCGAAGTTCTCGACATATGCGAGATGACTGACCTGATCCTGGATTGTCCATCCGACGGCAGGTGTCGGCCACTTCCACTCGCGCGTCGATAAGCCCTGGAGGAATTGGTCCAGATGCTGCTCTTCCGCGACGAGGTCTGAAAGGATCTCTCTCATAGGAGGATATTCTACCGGTGTTGCGGTTACTCCGGTTCTTGCCGACTCGGTCGATCCATCCCGTTGAGATGGTCGATCAGACATCGGAGACGTCCCAAATGACGCCGGTCGAACCGGAATCGCAGTCTTGGGAGGTCGATCTGATCATTCGTCGCGATTTCGGCCTTGGTGGCCCCGATCATTTCGATACGCCCGGACGGGACGATGTCGCTGAATTGATCGTTGAGCTCCTCGACGAGAGCGTCGCTCGGTTCGACATTGAGCCGCAGGATCAGGTCTCCGTCAACGTATCTCTGCGAGTGATACACCGTGTAGAAGGATCGGATCTCGGCGATCGCTTCATCGAGGTCAGTCGTGACGGTGAACAGATTTAGGTCATCAGATGCGATGAGTCCTTGGTCAACGAGTGTGTCGACCAGGTGAACCCACGGATCCCAGTATCCGGTGCCCGGCGCTTCCAACATGACCACGGGGTGAAGATCCGACTTGCCGGTCTGGATCAGGGTCAGGAGCTCGAATGCCTCGTCGAGTGTGCCAAATCCGCCGGGGAAGAGGACGAAGGCATCGGACTCCTTGACGAATGTCAGCTTGCGAGTGAAGAAGTACTTGTAGTTGATGAGGCGGCTCTCGTGGACCCATGGATTCGCTCCCGCCTCGAAGGGGAGCCGCACGTTGACACCGAACGAATAGTCGCTGCCGGCACCGCGGTTCCCCGCCTCCATGATCCCCGGGCCTGCTCCGGTGACGACCATCCACTGGTGTTCGTCGACCATGCGTCTTGCGAACTCAGCAGCCAGTTCGTAATTCGGATCGTGGGGTTCGACCCTCGCCGAACCGTACATCGTGACCTTGCGGACGTGGCGGTACCGCTGGAAGACGAGGAACGAGTAGCGCAGCTCCTTGAGCGTGCTGTTCATCAGCTTCACGTCGCCGCGCTCCGTGCCACCGCGCAGAGTCTTGAGCGAAGTCACGATCAACTCACGAATCAGATCGGCGTTGTTCGAACCCTCCGTATCCGCGGCCAGTTCGATGAGGGCGTCTACAGCCTCATCAAGGTCTCTGTCTCCCATTTCGTACGTTCGCATCTGGCGCCAACCTAACCTGCACGATCGTGATCCACGTGGTTTGGGACTGGAACGGCACACTCGTCGATGACCTGCCGATCGTCGTCGAGTCGGTCAACGCCGCGCTCGCGGCAATCGGGGAGTCGCCGATCGATGAGAACGACTACCGCCAGTACTTCACCCGACCGGTCGATCGCTTCTACGTCCGACTCCTCGAGCGACCGATCTCAGACGAGGAATGGTCCACACTCGACCGGGTGTTCCACGAGCACTACGGAGGGGCGCTCGATCGCGTCCCCCTCACCACCGATGCTCTCGCATCGATCGACGACGTGGAGGCTCGCGGCTGGACCCAGTCGATCCTGTCGATGTGGTGGGAGAAAGACCTGACGGCTTGCGTGGAGCGTCGTGGTCTGGACGAGCGAATGACCCTGGTTCAGGGCAATCGGAACGACGCGGGAGGCGAGAAGGCGGCCCACTTGATCCAGCACCTGTCGGAACTCGATATCGACGCCGGGTCCGTGGTCATGATCGGTGATTCCCTCGACGATGCCGCTGCCGCCGGTGTCGTTGGAACGGCCTGTGTCCTGTACGACGGGGGCTCGCATCACAGATCCCATCTCGAAGATGCCGGCGTACCCGTGGCCGATACGCTGGCGGCTGCAGTTCGTGTCGCCGCGCAGCTCGAACGATGAACGTTCGTCGGTATGAGGGCGAGACCGACGTCGCGCTTCTCCAGGCCTTCAATGCCGCCGCGATCGCAGAGACCGATGGCACGCTCGCAGCGTTCACCGTCACCTGGCACGACCATTTGAACCGCACGGGTCTCTTCGAACCCGTCGGCACGCACCCGGGCCATCGCCGGCGGGGTCTCGGCAAGGCGCTGCTCCTCTTCGCCATGAAAGCGATGGCGGCCGAGGGGATGGAGTACGCCACCGTCGTCAACGAAGGTGCCAACGAGGCGTCCCGGGCTCTCTATGCGAGCGTCGGCTTCTCGCCGTGGCATCTCCTCGACGGCTACACCAAGCCCATGGAGAGGACCGGCTTTACCGCCGAAAGCCCCTGTCCGTAGAGACTCCGGCCCCTATGACGACCCAGCTCGCAGGGATACGGTGCGTGAGGACTGGAGCCGACACTGCAGGAGGCGCACGCCATGGCAGACAAGACCGCCGACCTCGCCGGACCCGGCATCGGGAACTACGACGACCTGGCGCGTGCGCTTCCCGATGACTACAAGTCGGCGTTGAGTAGCCGCGAGACCATGGAGGCCGTCTTCGCCGTCAAGACCTACATCGAAGAGCACCTCTGTCGTGAACTCGGTCTGATGATGGTCCAGGTCCCCCTGATCGTGGACTCGGTTAGCGGCGTGAATGACTATCTCGACCGCGACGGATCGCGCGGACCCGTCGAGTTCCACATCAGCAACGATCACGACGTCCATCCGATCGATGCTCAGGTCGTCCAGGCCGCCACGAAGTGGAAACGCGTCGCGCTCGAACAGTTCGGCATGCGGCCGGGTGAAGGCATCTGCACGGACATGAAGGCGGTCCGCAAGGACTACTTCCTCGACCATGATCACTCGGCCTACGTCGACCAGTGGGACTGGGAGAAAGTGATCCGCCGCGACGATCGGACGCTCGAGTACCTCACCGACACGGTGCAACGGATCTGGAAGGTGCTTCACGGGGCCTCGCAGCACGCGTTGGAGCTGTTCCCGCAGCTCTATGACCCCAGATTTCCCGCCATCCCCGAAGAGCTGTACTTCATCCACGCCGAGGATCTCCTCGCCCGATACCCGGACCTTCCCCGCAAGGAGAGGGAGACGGCGATCCTTCAGGACCATCCGGCGGTCTTCATCTACGGCATCGGTTGGACGCTCGAGGACGGCTATCCGCACGAGATGCGAGCCGCCGACTACGACGATTGGGTCACCGAGACGGTCTCGGTCGACGGGCGACCCATGCATGGGCTCAACGGAGACATCCTGGTGTGGAACCCGGTCACGAAGCGTCGTCACGAGCTGACGTCGATGGGCGTCCGGGTGACGAAGGAGACGCTGCGCACCCAGCTCGAGATGACCGGGCAGTTGGACTTCCTCGATCTGCCCTATCACCAGGCGATCATGAACGACGAGATCCCGCTGTCGATCGGCGGAGGGATCGGCCAGTCGCGGACGTACATGTACCTGCTGAGAAAGGCGCACCTGGGAGAGGTATCGGTGACGGTGTGGCCACAGGTCCTCAAGGACATGTGCGCCGAGCGCAACATCTTCGTCCTGGAGTAGCCCGCACCCTTCGTCCCATCGGCTGTTAGCGGTTCGTGACTCTGGCCAGGCGGTTCACATCCTCACCGGTGTTGTACAGGTGGAAGGAGACTCGAAGACGACCCGAGCGGTAGGCCGTGCTGAATCCATCCAGACTCGCGGCTTCGAAGTCTGCTCCGAGATCGAGGGACACGATCGCCGAGTTTGAAGGCTCCATCCCGAGTTGGGTGAGGAAGGAGTTGGCCAGGTCGACGTTGTGGTCATGGATCGCGTCGATGCCGATGGCGTCCACAAGTCGAAGCGCAGACACGGTGCCGACCCAGGCGAGCCAACCAGGCGACAGGTCGAAGCGTCTGGCGTCGGAGGCGAGTTGCATCGGCATGCCGTAGATGCTCTTCCAGGGATCGTCCCCTGCATACCAGCCGGCATACAACGGCTGGACCTGCTCGACGAGTTCGGGCCGGATGGTCATGAAGGCGGTGCCACGAGGGCTGAGGAGCCACTTGTATGCGCCCGTCACAGTGAAGTCGAACTCGGTTGCGTCGATCGGGAGCCACCCGATCGCCTGTGTTGCATCCACAAGAGTGAGAGCACCGCTCGCGGCCGACGCCGTCCTGATAGCTTCGAGATCGGCGACTCTTCCGTCAGCCGACTGCACCGCGCTGAACGCAACAAGGTCGGTCCCGGGTCCGATCGAAGAAGGAAGCTGTTCGAGCGGCACGAACTCCACGTCGACGTCGAGATCGTTACGGGCAAGGAACGGGAAGAACACGGATGTGAACTCGCCTTCCGGGCACACCACACGCGCCCCGGGTCGCAGAGCAGTCGCCACCATGCCGACCAGCGCCGATACCTGGCTCCCCACGGCCACCCACTCGACCGGGGTCGACACGAGTCCCGCGAACAACCTGCGAGCAGCCGCCACGTCCTCGTCGTAGTTCGCTGGCTCGGCTCGGCCGGCCTGCCAGTCAGTGATAGCGGCTTGTAGCGCAGAGACAGAGGCGAGGGGCGGCAGGCCGAGGCTGGCCGTATTGAGGTAGCCCGCTGCTCCGGGGAACTGACTCTGAACATGCGGGTTGATCATCGGCCCAAGTATGGGCGACTCAACTGCACAACCGAGGTCCACGGTGGAGCTGCTCTCCCGCACACGACCGGGAGATCCGGCGGATGCGGATCCTCGAAACTCTTCGAATTTCTCTGCATGAGACCGCGCTTCTGTCACAGGCGGTTGATACGTTGCGTGTATGGACACGATCAGCAATCCCATCACTGTCGAGTATCCGGTTGATGAGTTATCGACGGATGCGCTCGAGCAGCAGATGATCAACGCCGAGGCGATGATCGGCCGGATGCGTGCGGCACAGATGGTCCTGATCCGCGAGGCCGACCGACGTCAGACGCACACTGCTGACGGGTGCCGCACGATGACCGAGTGGGTCACCGGACGCCTCGATGTGCACTCCGACACCGCCCGGAAGCTCGTCACAACCGCACGCAGGCTCGAAGCTCTGCCGAACGTCACCGCCACAGCCCACGATGGCACGGTGTCGTTTGATCGGGTCTGGGCTGTCGCGAAGACCGCCGGCCCTGGTGAAGACGACACGACGTTGGTTGACGATTGTTGGCGCTACGGCGTTGACGCCCTATCACGGCTCACCGCCCGACGGCATCGTCTTACGCGTGATGATGAGCAGGCGGCATTTCGGGACCGGTATGTGATCGCGCAGCCGAACCTCGACCAATCATCGTGGAGGGTCTACGCCACACTCCCAGGGTTGGCGGGACGGAGTCTCGTTGACGCGTTGGATGCGAAGGCCGATCAACTGCCCAACGACATGCCGGAAGCTCGTACGACCCGCTACGCCGACGCCCTGTGGGCCATCAGCCTCGACAGCCTCGCGGGATCAGACGGTTCGAGTACCGAATCGGCGACGCCGCTGTTATCGGTCTTCATGGACGCAGGCGATGCCGCACCGGCTTCAGGCGAGGCCGGGGTGTGGATCGACGGCGGACCCAGGGTCGGGGTCAACACGCTCGAAGCGATACTGTGCGATGGCGCGATTGAGGTCACTGCACGCACCACCGACGGGACACCACTGGACATGGGCCGCCGGAGTCGGGTCATTCCGCCGAGACTGAGGCGATTCGTGTTGGCTCGTGATGACGGCTGCACGATCGCGGGCTGTACAAGCCGGTACCGCCTCCAGGCGCATCACATGATCCCGTGGAGTCAAGGCGGAGCAACGGACGCCACGAACCTGACGACTCTGTGTTGGTACCACCACCACGTCATGATTCACGGCAGAGGATTCCGGATCGAACCCGAGAGCCCGCCCCAGCGACGCCGCCTCCTGCCACCCATCCACGCCCCACCGGGAAGATGACAGTCATCGTCGAACAGCGAAGACCCGCCTCAACCGGAAACGAGACACCGCCCCAGGGCTAGGACGTGGTTGTCGAGCGTGCGACGACGAACAGCCGCGAGAACGGCAGCGTTGTCGTGCCGTTGGCGTTCGTCGGGTAGGCCTCGCGGTACCGCTCCTTGCACATCGCAGCAAACCGCCCGGAATCGTCACCGTTCAGAGCTGCGAGCACCGGCCGGAGGACCGAACCGGTGACCCAGTTCCAGACCGGATCATCTCCTGTCAGCTGCTGGAAGTACGTCGTCCTCCACAGGTCGACGTCGGCCGGCTGGAGCCATCTTGCGTAGTTCGCCGGGCGGGAGAGTCGGTCCCGTATGAGGGCCGCCCGGGCCGCCTGCGGCCAATCGCCAGAGTCGAGGACCTCGCCTGGTATCCGGTGCGTTGACGCTGTCCAGTTGTCCGGCATCTGGACGGCGAGCACACCGCCGGGGGAGAGATGTGAGCGAAGTCGCGAGAAGAGACGGTCGTGATCGTCGAGCCAGTGCAGGGTTGCGTTTGAGTAGATGAGACCGACGGAGCCGACGGGTTCCCAGTCATCGACGCTGGCGACTGCCCACTCCAGCTCCGGGTGGTCCGAGCGGGCGCGGTCGATCATCTCCGCAGAAGAATCGAGGCCGATCACCCGGGCATTCGGCCATCGCGCTGCGAGCAGGGAGGTCAGATTCCCCATGCCACATCCGAGATCGACGATCGTCCGAGGGTCGATGTCGGGGACCCTGGCAAGGAGCTCAATGCCCGGCCGTGAGCGGTGGTCTGCAAAACGCAGGTACTGATTCGGATCCCAGGTCATCGTGCGGCCGTTGTCGACCGTGGAGCGACCATCGTCGTCCACCATGACCGGAGCCGATCGGCCTGGTGACCGCGGATCATCACGAGGTGGTTGCCGAGTGGGTCGCCGAGCAACTGATCGACGGCGCCGTCTTCGAGACGCAACTCGACCTGTGTGCGGCAGAGATTCGGTTCATCGCCCGGCCTGAGGATCTCGCCCTCGGCGAGCCAGAGGCGCTCCATCTTGTTGCCGCCTACTCGCACGACGGTGATGGGCCCGGCCGCGAAGTCGCCGTGCATGCCGACGCCTCGATTTGACTCGTAATGGGTGTCGAGGCGCAGGTTCGAGACGAGGCTCGGCGGCACTGTGCAGTGCGCAAGCCAAAGCGTGTTCTCCACCGGATCGACGCGAGAGGGGTTCGCCATCCAGGCGACTTCGCCAAGAAGTTCGCGTACCCACATCATGGTGACCGTACTCACCAGGTCGCCCTCGCAACCCGCGATCGTCCCCTCGTCGTTGAGGCGAGCGAGTGCGAGGCACCCGGTCGTGTCGAGTTCACCGATGACGTCGAAGCAGCGCAAGGAGAGGGCGTCGAGATTCTCGCCTTTGATCAGCTCTTGCAGGCCCTTGTAGATGCCGTCCGCCTTGGCGATTTCCCCGATTTCGATACGAGCCTCGCCGGCCGGGAGCGGTTCGATGTCGGGATCGGTCGTGTATGCCCCGTAGAGACGATCGAGGGTGATCGGAACGGCGGTCGGACCCCACGCAGCCTTGAGCACGTCGGGGTCGGGCATCGACGCCACCAGCCAGTCGGAGGGCGGTCCGACGACTCCGATGATCTGCCGTCTCATCTGCCGATAGACGGAGAGGTCGTGAACGGCATCCGCTATCTCGTCCAGACCCTCGCGGTCGTCGGGTCCGCTCAGGTACAGGATCCTTCCTCGACCTCCGAGTTGTCCGACCCGGGCGAGCGCTTCGAGCGAGGACGGAAGCGAATTCTGGTTGGGATGGGCAATGAGGAACAGTGGCTCGTCGGCATCCCACTGCTCCAGGATCTGAGCCTCCGTGCCGCCGGTCAGCACGAAGGGAAGGATCGGGCCATCCGACGGGTGAAGGCTCCCGCCGATGCTGTTGAGTGCGGGGAGGAATGCATCGACGAGACGCTCGAGTGATGCCTGATCATGGATGGGGGACGCTATCGGCGCGACGGTGAACATATCAGTGGAATCTACTGCATGAACCGAGGCGCGATTTCGCCGCGGAGCCTTTCGCCGGCGTCAAGGGCCGTGGAACTAGTCGCGGTAGTTGACGAACTGAAGTGGCACGTGGAAATCGAGCGCCTTGATCTCGGCGATGACCGTCTGAAGGTCGTCCCGCTTCTTGGCCTGTACCCGCAGCTGATCGCCCTGGATCTGGGCCTGTGCCTTCAGCTTCATGTCTCGAATCGTCTTCGAGAGTTTCTTCGCGTCATCCTGGGCGATGCCCTGGTTCAGCGTGAAATCGGCTCGGGATCGACTGCCACCGACCGGCTTGATCTCGCCACCTGAGATCGATTTGAGCGACACCTTTCGTTTGACGAGTTTGCCCTTGAGGACGTCGATGGCTGCCTCAACACGATGGTCGGACGCCGACTCGACCGTGATGCCCTCATCGGTGATCTCGATCCGGGTGTCGGTGCCCTTGAAGTCGTAACGGTTGACGACCTCTCTCATCGACTGGTCGACGGCGTTGCGGACTTCCTGCATGTCGACCTGTGACACGATGTCGAATGACGGCATGGTTTCTCCTATCCCGAGAACGGTGAGCCGGACGGTCCGCGGCGTACGACGGCCGACCAGATCGTCTCGTAGTGGTCCCGATCGTACGGGTCGATATGTGGAAGTACGAACTCTTCCCATGAACGGCGCAGGGGATCCTCGGCTGCCGCATACATGTCGAGGCCGGCTGGGATCCGGTCGAGCACGGTACGGAGGCTCATCGGTGTCTCGACGCGCGTTCTGGCATCACCGGAGGTAAACGATTCGTTGATCTCGACCGCGAGTTTCGACACGTACTCGACCAGGTCGGTCCGCATCGTCGGGTGGCGGCGTTCGATCATCAAGCGCAGTTCATCCTCGGACGGGAAGTCCTTCTCCCAGATGATCCAACGGTCGGAGAACGCTTTGTTGAGCGTCTGTGTTCCGGCGTAGTCGCGGAGATCGGTGGGGTTGAGGGTGCCGAAGATCCGGACGTCGTCGCGCAGACGAACCATCTCGCCCGTAGGCAGCTCCAATGCCTGATGCCGGTCGAGGAGGCCGTGGAGGGCAAAGAGGGTCTCTGCGCCGGCCGCGTTCAGTTCGGAAAGATTGACCAGGGATGGGCCCCGCAGCGCCCGCGTGATGTCTCCATCCTCCCATCGGCTCTCGGTCCCACCCTTTCCGTCGCCGTGGAGTTTGACCGATCCGATGAGGGTGATGTCACGGACCTCGCCGGTGAGGGGGATCCGGTAGTAGGGGGTTTCGAGGATGGCAGCGAACTGCTCGAGGTCGTGGTCCTTGCCGGTCCCCATGTGACCCCGCAGTGCGAGATGAAGGGGGATGCCGAAAAAGCGGCGTTCGCGAACCTGCTCGAGCGCGGCGAGGCGATAGAGCATGCCGAGATCGACGTAGTACGGATCGGCTGTGGGAATGTGATCGCGACGAATTGCCGCATCGGGAAGGTCTTTCGGGATCGAGGCTTTCTCGAGAATGATGGGTGCGCCGATTCCCAGCGGGTCCTCGAAGGTGACGGTGTCTGCCATGGCTGCTCCTCAGTTCGTTCTTTGTGTGATCTTCTCGGTGGCGTGGGTCCACCACGTGTCTCCGCCCTCGTCGGCGATGGAACGCAGCAGTGCTGATCGGACGCCATCGACCATTGCGGGGGCGAGTGCCTCGGGCTGCTCAACAACTTGATTGCGGGTGTACGCGGCTTGAACTGTCTCGTCGCCGATTCCGATTCCGAGGACCATCGTCCCGCCTCGCTCGATCGATGCCGATGTCTCGGCGAGTGCCTCGACCGATCCGCGGGTCATCCCGTCCGCAAGGACAACGATGATGCGGTGCGAGACGTTGCGGGCCGAGAGTCGTTCGGCGGCATGAGCCAGGTTGAATTCATCGACGTTGGCCGCCTTGTCGAACATCGAAATCGGGGGAGCAGCATCCGGATCCTTCCGGACTTCCTTGGCAGCCTCCTGTGGCGCGGCAGCCATCCAGAACAGTCCGGCGAGCGCATCCTCTGCCGCCCGCCAACGTGATGCGAAGGACTTGACGACGTAATGGTTCACGGTGCGGGTGAGTCTCTCGGCAGCGCCGCCTTGGGTGCGTCGGAGCGCTCCGGTGGCGCGACCTCTGCGATCGGTGAATGATCGTTCGGTGTCTCCGGCAGCGGCAACGAAACCGCGATTGAAGATGGCGACTTCGAACTCGATCTGGAGCTCGTCGGCCAGTCGGGCGAGTGTCCATGCGCCGAGGGTCGCAGCGGCCAAGGCCCACGGACGCTTCCGTCCGCCCTGAGCCTCTCGAGGTTGGAGCATCGAGGCGGAACCGTCCACGAGCAGACTCACGCCGTATGAACGTCGGTTCGGTAGGTCCCGTCGTTCGAACATTCGCTCATACAGGCCGGCGCCGAGGAGGAGCGGCGTGTAGGGGGAGAGATCGCCGGCGTCGAAACCGGTGCGCAGGCCTCGTCGCTGATTGGCGAGGAAGAGTGGGTAGAGCTCACCGGAGATCCGGCGCTGAGCGACGCCCCACTCCTGGGCTGCGACCTCGAGCAGGTCGCGACCCTGGTGAGCGAAGCGTCGGAATTCGACGGGGAAGTCACTGACGACGAGCTTCCCCGACTGACCGGTCGGCAGATAGATCGTCGGGGCTGTCGACACCTTCATCAATTGATCGGTGGCGGGATCGCCGGCCTGGTCGGCCTCACCATGTCGTCCCTCTTCCGCTGACACGGTCTGTGCCGCCTGACGCGTCTCTTCGTACCCGTCGCGATCGGCGAGAGGAGGCGTGACGATCCGCACGGCGTCGACGCTCTCGGCGATGGCCATCTGATCGGCGGCCATCTCCGTCTTGCGCCCGACCGAGGCGTTGGTGGCGGCTCCCTCCGTGAGGAGGCCATGCATGCGGGCGATCTCGATGAGTTGCAGGGCGACGCTGCCGACGGCCCAGGGGTCGTCCAACTCCGGGACCGTGTCGAGGAACGGCATGGCATCATCGAGGGCGATCGCGACGTGGGGATCAACGCGGCGTTGGAGATCGTTGCGTTCGAAGTAGCCGCCGACGATCAGGAAGCAAGCAAGGGCGAATTGGCCGAGCGGCCTGGCATTGGCCGATGCTCCTGGAACGGCAGCGCGGTAGAGATCGGAGAGCACGGAGCGGGCGCCGGGGAACGGGGCGAGGTGGCGCTGTTCCTGTCGTGCGTCTTCGAGGGACAGGAACATCGCCTCTGCAGCAGGACCCGCGACCGTGTGGAGTGCGTCGAGGAGAGTGAAGGAACCACCCGTGATCTCCGGTTCGGAATCGAGGGGATCGTCGAGGGGGTGGAACTCGCTGTCACTATCGATCTCGGCTTCAGGCTCGATCCAGTCGTACGACGTGAGTTCTGCGAGCGGGGGAGGCTCGGCGCCATCGTCTTCGAGGGAGCGCCGATGGGCGAGCCACGACTCGGGGATGGGATGCTCGTCGTCGAAGTCCGTGGCGATGAGATGGATGGCCTCATGCAGCGCCGACGTCAAGGCCACTTCGGTCGGGGTGACGGGCGCGCTCCTGGCGTATGCGGCTTGGAAGACACCCGGGTTGATGACGATCTCGTCCTTTGATGCCGACGCTTTGGACCCGAGTCGGACACGCAGTTCGTCGTTCCCGGCGATGCTCCGGGCGAAACGGGTCACCGCCGGAGCGACCCGCTGATAGCGCGCCACGACGGCTTCGATCACCCGATCTTCGGGCGGAAGGATCTCCTCGAGGAACGTTTCGTCGTGCGCGCGCATGAACTCATGAGCATACGATGGCTGTCAAGCCTGTACAGGGAAACGTTTCTGTCGAACATCGCTACGCCCGTCCAATGGTGTTGTGGTGGAGACGCGCGCCGAGGACATGAGCGGGGGGTCTTCCGCTTGCGTGTTTCGGCGCGTAGGGTCAAAGGCGGCGATGAGTGGAGGTTTCCCGTGTTCAGTTCCGCGCCGATCAAGGCAGCATTGCCTGCATCTGACATTGACCGAGCCCGCGAGTGGTACAAGTCGGTGCTTGGCCTTGACCCAACAGAGACCGACGACTTCGGTGGTATGTCGTACGAGGCCGGAGGTGTTGAGTTCCTTGTGTACCCGTCCGAGTTCGCTGGGACGAACAAGGCGACAGCGGCTTCGTTGACCGCTGCAGATTTCGATGCGGCGGTCGCTCTGCTCCGGGGCAGAGGCGTGGTGTTCCAGGACATTGACTATGGCGACGTGCGTACGAATGAGGGCATCCTGGCCATGCCTGACGGACGGCGTGCTGCGTGGTTCTCAGATAGCGAGGGCAACGTCCTCGCACTCATCTCTGACTGACGGTTCGAGAAGTTCGGAGGTGCCGATCTGGACGAGCGTCGGGATGGCACGTCGAAGCTGGATGGGATCGCGACGAGCGTCGATCCGCCGATGACTCTGGTCAAGTTCGACGGCGATGCGGTGTTCGCAGTCGCTCCCGATAGTTCGGCGCCACGCGGCAGAGCGATGTTCGACTGCGTTCTGGCTTGCTACCGCGATTTCGGCACTCGCCTCACCGAGGCGGGGCGCGTGTGGACCTGTACCTGCGAGGCGTGCGCCGGGAAAGACATGCTCGACCTGAAGTTCGTTGTTCACTACGGCGATTACGTACGTGCAAGCGATCGGTGATCGCGTAGAGGGCTCAGTCCTGACGTCACGGTCGCACACCGGCTTCTCAAGGACACTGCTGCGGTTCGTATCGGGTCGGCTGCGTGTTCACACTGTTCACTGAACCAGCGATCGACGCACTTGCGCTCACGTTGACAAACGCGACGGCCTTCAGCGAACCGATCGAAGGAAAGCATCCGATCTCGGTGCAGGCTGTTCCGCTCCACAACTAGGGCCCCGCGGCGTCGATCGCATCGAGAATCGTCTGTACAACTTCGATGCCTGCCGGTTCGTCCGGAAGAGTCGTTACTTCGCCGTCGATGAGATCCTTGAAGATCACGGCGAAGTGATCTGCGCCGTCGATTTCCACGAGACTGACGTCGTATCCCTCTGCTTGAAGATCCTTGCTGGCATCTTGAGACTGCCACGGCTCACACGCCTCGTCGTCGGATCCAACCACCAGCACCACGTCGACTTCCCTGTCCGGCATGCGCGACAGTTCGTAGGCGAAGTCTGTCTTGGTGCCCCCGAACTCGTAGTGGCAGCCTGAGATCGGCACGATCACCCTGGGCATGGGCGCTGCAGCCAGGCACCGGTCGTACGTGCCTCCGGGACCGTAGGCCGTCTCGTCGAGTCCGGCGATGAAGACCATCGTGGCGCCCTGTGAGTGTCCAACGAACGTGATCGGTTGGTCGAGATCGCCGCCGTATTCGTCGGCGACGCCCGCGGCATAGCGCCAGGCGCACACGATGTCCTGCTCGACGTGCTGGGATTCGGTTGATCGGTAGTCCGGAGCGAAGACCACCACGCCCCGACTCGCCAACTCCGGACCCATCACATCCCAACGCGACCGATCAGCCCCGCTTCCGTGAACTGCGTACACGATCGGCCACGGACCCTCAGCATCGGGTGCCCACACCGAGATGCCCTGCGTCGTTTCGTGCGATACGACCGATGTCGACACGTCGAACGCAGCGTCATCACCGTCGGACCCGCAGCCGGCAGCGACCAGCAAGAACAGTGCCATGAGTGTTGCTCGTTTCATTGAACCCTCCCCGGTTCGAGATTCCGTCACATCACGGAGGCTCCTTCCGCATCCGATAGCGGTTCGCCTCGTTATCCATGTGCCCGGACGAAGGAGTTCCTGACACGAAGATGGAGGAACGGGCCGCCTGTGGCGGCACACTTGGTACTGAGCATTCCGGGGTGATGCGGTGGGGCCCACTCATCATTCACCCGAACACTCTCGCTGTGATGAGCGGTACGGTTGGGCCGTGGACGATCTGAAGATCTCCGAGACGATCACGATCCCCGCTGGTGAACTTGGCTGGACCTTCTCACCGACGGGCGGCCCCGGTGGGCAACACGCCAACCGGTCGTCGACTCGCGCCGAACTGCGCTTCGACGCCGCTACTTCGCGGGCCTTCGACGATGAGAGTCGATCACGGCTCCTGGCACGACTGGCTCCCGACAGGATGGTTACGGTCATCGTCGACGAGACGCGATCCCAGTGGCGAAATCGTCAGATCGCCCGCCAACGGCTCGCAGATCGGATCCGGGAAGCCTTGAAACCCGACCCTCCGAAGCGTCGACCTACGAAGCCGAGTCGCGCCGCTCGCCGCCGGCGGGTCGACGAGAAGAAGGCCCGGTCAGCCACGAAGTCGCTCCGCAAACCGCCCGGGTCCGAGGATTGATCGGATGGCGGTCATCCCGTTCTACGGCACTGATCACCCCGAACTGTTCGCGATCGAGCGGGCAGCGATGGATCGTCCCGGATTGGTCATCGATCGTCTGAACGACGTGCTGCCTCGCGGAACCGTGCTCGACATCGGGGCTGGCGATGGCTTCACCGCGCAGCGTCTGGCGAGACCGGACCGAACGATCATCGCCGTCGAGCCCGCGAGCGGCATGATCAGCCAGACCCGTCCGCTCACGTGGGTACGGGCGGACGCCGAGGCGCTCCCGTTTCGCGACGGTTCCGTTGATGGCGCCTATGCGACGTGGGCGTACTTCTTCTCCCGCGGCTTCGATCCAACTCCCGGCATCGCTGAGCTGCATCGGACCGTGCGTCGTGGGGGATCCCTGGTGATCGCGGAGAACCTCGGCGGAGATGAATTCTGCTCTCTGGCGCCATCGGATATCAGCGCCGATCCCACGTTCTGGACGAAGCAGGGCTTCACGCTCGAGGTCATCGAGACCGAGTTCTCGTTCGAGAAAGCGGAGGAGGCGCTCCGACTGCTGACGTACTACTTCGGCAACGTCGGACCGACGCCTCCGACCCGGTTGACCTACCGGGTCGGCCTGTTCGTCGGGGAGAGTCGCGGGCCCACCTGAGCCAGCGTCGCGTGCGTTCCGCCACGACGCAGGCAGGGCGACCCGAGTCGCAATGATGACCAGCCGGTAGAATCAGAGTGACGCACCCGGCGAGAGCCCAGGAATCCTCACAAGGCTCCTGCGGCATCCTTTCCCGTCGGGTGCGTCACTCTTTTGTCCGACGGGACACGTTGATCTCCGAAGCGATCATGGCGTTCTCGTGAGATCGAGAGTGAACAATCCTGCTTCGTTCCTGTTGCTGTCTGATCTAAAGAACATTGCCAGGTCGGCCTGCCCGTCGTTGTCCGCCGATCGTTCGAACCGGAGACGGAACTGCACCGTGCCCTGTCCGCTGTCGACCGCACTCTGAACGGCGGCAGTAACATCGCATTCGATTGAGCTTTCGCCGGTCACCCGACACGCGATCGGGTCGCCGGACGCATCCAGATCGAAGATCTCGGGACCGAACGCTTGATATTCCACAGGCTCGGCAAGGAGAGCACCGAGATCAGCGAACGGGGATCCCGTCATCGTCAGCGCGTCGGATGTGATCAGGGATCGAAACGTCGCGACACCGGTGGGGAGCGAGAAGGTCAAGTACGTCTGGACGCCCTGACCTTCCGGGAACGACGGGTTCAGATTGTCCCCGACGAACAGCCCCGTGCCCATTCCGGCGAAGCCGGTCGGGGTGTGGCCTTCCATGTCGCCGCCCTGGTTGGCGATGGAGATGACCGGACCGTTCGCGGGCGGGGTGTCGGTCACCTCTGTGGTCGTGGCGTTGGTGCACGCGGCGGCGACCAAGGCGAGAACCATGACCACACGGGCTCTAGCGAACGCCATCGAGAATCCCTGCTGCTGCGTAGCGAGCGACCGCGATCTCGGCGTCCGTGAGTGTGGTCCCGTCGGTTCCGGAGAACATCAACCGGCCCGGATCTTCAAGCACGTGGTGCAACCCAAGGATGTGGCCGATCTCGTGGCTGCTCACCCGCTCGTCCGGGACCGATGGGTCGTCGGCGACGAAGAACAAGCGAGTACCGAAGGGCGTCATGCCGTTGGCGGAGCCGATATGAGACACGTAGAAGCCGTTGATCGTTGAGGCGTCGGGGATCGCGATGGCGCTGGCTCGTGCCGCTGCGAGGAAGTTGGACGTGTCGCCGTTGCCGAGGGCGACGAGGGTATCTCGCGGTGCTTCGATGCGGGTCACCGTCTCGATGACGAGTTCGATTCCTGCTTGTTCCCAGATCGCTTGCATCCGTTCAGCGATCTCTTCGACGTCGGCCACACCCCTTCGAGATGCGAGCGGTGACGCGGAGCCGCCGTCTGGATCGTCGACGATATAGAGCGACAT
This sequence comes from Actinomycetes bacterium, assembly GCA_023336855.1. Classification (GTDB taxonomy): domain Bacteria; phylum Actinomycetota; class Acidimicrobiia; order Spongiisociales; family UBA5794; genus JAHEEL01. Next base: position 3,942 of record JAMBLK010000213.1, on the reverse strand, counting down.
CGAGAGGCGAATGGGCTCTTCTGCGATGGGGTCGGTCGGTGGCGCGGCGGTAGCGCCGGTTGACGTACACGCCGTAGCAAAGAGAATGAGGGGCACAAGGAATCGCACACGCCTGCAACGCGAAACGGCGTCGTCGGATTCCGTGCCCATCTCTTCATACACTGCGATAGAGCGCGGTTCCGTCCCGACGGAGCCGCGACCGGTAGGCTCCCGCGTCCATGAGACGGATCACCACCGAATGCTGAAGGGCGAACCGGGATGACGGCCCTCCTTGCTCGATTCCGCGCTGGTCGCGTTCGCGACCGCAAAGGCGGTCTCGGGACGTTCATCGGTGTGTTCACACCTTCGATTCTGACGATCCTCGGCGTGATCCTGTACCTGCGCACCGGTTGGGTGGTCGGAAACGTGGGTCTTGTCGGAGCGCTGGCGATCATCATCCTTGCGAACCTCATCACGCTGGCAACGGCGCTCTCCGTGTCGTCCGTTGCGACCAACATGGAGGTCGGTCCGGGCGGCGCCTACTACATCATCTCTCGCAGTCTCGGGGTCGAGATCGGAGCCGCAATCGGACTGCCCCTGTTCCTCGCTCAGGCGTTCTCGATCACCCTCTACGCCTACGGACTCGCCGAGTCGCTCAAATTCGTCTGGCCCGACCTACCCCAGATGCCTGTCGCGGCGGTGACGGTGCTGTTGGTGGCACTCCTGGCAGCCAGGGGCGCCGGTGTCGCTCTGAAACTTCAGCTGCCGATCATGGGTGCGATCGTTCTGTCCCTGCTGGTGTTCTTCTTCGGAGTGACCCGCTCGATGCCAGAGAGCGTGGACCTGTTCGATCACATCGCCGACCCGGCAGGTTTCTGGACGGTGTTCGCTGTGTTCTTCCCGGCAGTGACGGGGATCATGGCCGGTATTTCCCTCTCCGGTGACCTGAAGAACCCGACTCGCTCGATCCCACGGGGAACAATCATCGCCGTCGTCGTCGGGTTCACCGTCTACGTAGCGGTTGCCATCGCCCTGGCGCTCGCTGCGTCGCCTCGGGAGCTCGTTGCGGATCCGCTCATCTGGTTCACGATCGCAGGCGGGGCGGCCTTCCTGATCTTTCCCGGGCTGTGGGGAGCGATCTTCTCATCTGCGGTTGGGAGCGTGCTCGGCGCACCGAGGACGCTCGAAGCCCTCGTCCACGACCGTATCCTGCCCGGTCGAATCGCGGCCAGGATCGGCAAGATCGAGGGCCCCGGTGTTCCTCTTCTAATCACCACGGCGATCGCCTTCGCAGCGGTCGGGTTGGGCGGTCTGAATGCTGTGGCACCGATCCTGACGATGTTCTTCCTCACGACCTATGGGATGGTGAACCTGGTCGCTGGTCTCGAGAGATTGAGTGGCGATCCATCGTTCAGGCCGACGATGAAGGTGCACTGGGTCGTGTCACTGGGCGGCGCCGGCGCCTGTTTCTGGGTGATGTTCCTGATCAACCCGTTTGTGGCAGCGGTCGCACTGCTGGTGGAACTCGGGATCTACCTGCTCGTTCGGAGGCGGGCGCTCACAGCCCGGTGGGGCGACGCGCGACGCAGCGCTCTCGTCTCTCTCGTGCGTTCCACCGTCCTGCAACTGAGGCGCTTGCCGGAGGACCCGAGGAACTGGCGACCGAACATCCTCATGTTCACGACCGACCCAGAGAAGGACTACGCGACTGCCCGGTTCGCGAACTGGCTTGTCCAGGACCGGGGCATCTTCACGGTCAGCCACCTGATCGAAGGTTCTATCGGCGATCATGCCGCCGATATCCCCGACGCGGTTCATGACCTCAACGAGTCGCTCGAGAAGGCAGGCCTCACGGGATTCGGTGAGGTGGAGGTCGTTCCCGATCTCGGCCGGGGCATCGTGTCGGTGGCCCAGGCGAACGGGATCGCGGGGATCGCATCGAACACTGTGCTCTTCGGATGGAGGGATCGTCGAGACGAGATGGCGACGGTGCTCAACGCCATCGAAGAACTCTCGATGCTCCACAAATCGAGTGTTATCTGCCGCCCCGTCTCCCAGCGTCTCGCCCCGACCGGCAGGACGATTGATGTGTGGTGGGGCGGGTTGCAGCAGAACGGGGACTTGCTCGTGCTCTTCGCCCACCTTCTCTCTCTCGATCCGGGATGGCGTGACGCCACGATCAACATCAAGTCGATCGCCACGTCGGAGATGATGGAGGAACGCACCGTGCGCTCGCTCGACGAGATGATCAGAGCAGCGAGGATCGGAGCGGAGTTCGAGGTGATTCGCAAGCCTGAAGACGAGACGATCCTCGAGATCATCCACAGTCGTTCGAAGGACGCCGACGTCGTCTTCCTCGGTTTGAAGGAGATCGGACCGAACGAGGCGGAGGACTATGTCGACCGACTGCTCCAGTTGATGTCCGGGCTGAGGACCGTCCTCTTCGTTCGCAACGCCGGCCAGTTCCGCGGACAGCTCCTCGGAGTCGAACGGTCGAGCACGAACCTCGGCTGACCTCCCCGAATATCCCGGACACTCTGAGAGTGAAGTGGGATCGGGTAGAACCGGAGAAGCAGCCGGCAGTAGTACGGCTTACGTATGACGTAGTAGGACCCGCATCAGAGGGGAGACGTCTGCTTGTCGAGGCTCGTGATTGACGCTCTGAGTCTCTCGAGGTCGTCGGGTCGAACCCGAGCGAATCTCCTGTCTACGAATCCTTCGAGTCGTACTACGTCACTCGTATTACGTACTACGTTCCAAGGCGTCGACCGACTCCGTGTCCTCAGCGTCCGGAACACTGTCGGCGACGGCCTGGGGTCCGGCGATCAACTCGATCACTCCGACGAGGAAACCTCCTGTGAGAACCACGAGAACAACGCCGATGATGGACACTGTGGGCATGATCAACAGCACGAGCAGACCCACACCGAGAAGACCCCACTCCAGTGGCCGGCGCCACGTGTAGAAGAAGAGCGAGAGGCCGGTTGGTGTTTCCTGACTCTGGCCCCTCCAACGGTCGACTCCGTCACCGGCGGCAACGCGTAGGCGACTTGCACGAGGTCCGGGGCCGAAGAACCACGCAGCCAGTCCGATGACGAATGCGAGGAACACGAGCGCCCAGATCGTGCCGGTCAGGCTCCCGACCAAGGTGTCCCACACGGCGAGTCCCGCGGATCGATTGACCTCGTCCCCGATCGAACCGACCGTGAGCCCACGCCCGAAGCGCAGTGAGACCACGTTGAGCATGCCCGCGATTGCCGTACCGAAGCCAAGAATGGCGACCTGCCTGCGTCGATCGGTGGCCACGAACATCGCCGCTGCGATCGCTGCGATCGCGAGAAGCGCCGTGAGCCAACCGAGCGTGTCGAGGAACTGAACAGCCGTCTGTGCTGAACCGAGGGCGTCATGCTCAACCAGCACGATCTGGCCAAGCGTGAAGTCGTCGCCAACAAGGGCCTCAAGTTCGAATCCCTTGTCGGAGACTGCAACGAAGACCGGCTCGGCGATCGTATCGAGATCGATCGCAACCTTTCCATCCTCGGCGACGATGGCTCCCTCGCCTGTGAGAAGGACCATGAGCGATCCGTGCGCGGTTCGTAGCGCCGTGTGCCAGACGGTGGCGAATGCGTCCGTCAGAATGAGTTCATTGGCAACCGTGGCAACGAGGGTCCCGGTGGCGGCAGCGACCGGACTGGCGATGAATACCAACTCGTCGGGCAGCGCTTCGGCGATCGAGGCCTCGAGTTCAGTGGCTTCAACAACCGCCTCGCCGATTGTGGCGGAGAGGGCCTCTGCGACGGCCTCGTCCCGTGCCAATGGACCCAGCGTTGAAACGAAAGCCTCCGTATCGAGCAGAACGGTCTCGGCCCAGCCAACGTTGACGGCGAGAGCGACCAGGACGATGGCGAGGATGGCGAGGATCCACGCAAAGAACCGCCGGACGCCGGAACCTGATGTGGCCGG
>JAMBLK010000212.1 GCA_023336855.1 Actinomycetes bacterium | reverse complement strand
GTCCCCATCGTGATCGTGCTCGCTCTCGGCGTGTTCGTCACCTGGATGTTCGTGAGTGGCGGAGACACCCCGGTGGCGCTCCGCAATGCCGTCGCAGTGCTCATCATCGCCTGCCCGTGCGCCATGGGACTTGCCACACCCACAGCGATCATGGTCGGCTCCGGCCGGGGAGCGGAACTCGGCGTGCTGTTCAAGAACGCCGAAGTGTTCGAACGCGCCCGCTCCGTCGACGTCATGGTCTTCGACAAGACGGGCACTCTCACCCGCGGAGCGATGACGTTGACCGATGTCGTGACCGACGATGACAACCAGCGATTCCTGAGGCTGGCAGGGTCGGTCGAAGCCGCGAGTGAACACCCCATCGGCAAGGCCGTTGCCCTCGGTGCCGAAGAACGCGATGTCGAACTCACGACACCCGACGACTTCGAAGCACTCCGCGGCCAAGGAGTCGTCGGTACGGTCGACGGCGTCCAAGTGACCGTCGGTAAGCCAAAGCTCATGGCCGAACGCGGGCTTCAGATACCCGGCCGATACACCGACGCCATGGAGCAGATCGAGATCGCAGGCAACACGGCATTCCTGGTCGGGTGGGACGGAGACGTGCGGGGAACCATCGGTGTTGCAGACACGGTCCGGGAATCATCGGCCGAGGCGGTCGCAACGCTCCAGGGCATGGGCGTCGACATCGTCATGCTCACCGGAGACAACCGGAGGACTGCCGAGACGATTGCCGCAGAGATCGGCATCACCAATGTGATCGCCGAGGTCCTCCCCGGAGACAAAGCAGAAGAGATCCGCAGGCTCCAGCACCAGGGCCTGTCCGTCGGATTCGTCGGAGACGGCATCAACGACGCCCCGGCGCTCACACAGGCCGATCTCGGCATGGCGGTAGGCTCGGGTACCGACGTCGCCATCGAAGCCGGCGACGTCGTCCTGATGAGCGGCGATCCGATGCTCGCCGTCACGTCACTCCGGTTGGCCCGGAAGACCTTCTCCACGATCAAGCAGAACCTCTTCTGGGCATTCGGCTACAACACCGCGGCGATCCCGCTCGCTGCGCTCGGGTTCCTCAACCCGATGATCGCCGCAGCCGCGATGGCCTTCTCATCGGTGTCGGTCGTGACCAACTCGGTCCGCTTGCGGCGCTTCGGTCGATAGGGCGCGGGTCGATCCATGCTACGGGGTCATCGCCGCCGGTTCGGCAACGGGGTCGAACCGGACGACGCCCGGCATGCTGCGCGCGAACGCCATGACGAATCGAGTTCGATTGGCGAGTCGGGCGGATATCGTCGTGTCATGCCCGAACACCCTTTGTCCAGACGCACATTTCTCGCTCTCTCCGGAACCGGTGTTGCCGCGCTGGTGGTGGCTGCCTGCACGCCCGGGGGCGGCGCGATCGTTTCGACTACGACGAGCATGCTTGCGGCGGAATCAACGACGCCATCGACGGTGCCACCGGGTGGACCTGTCGACGTGGAGATCGCGTTGCGGGCGTTCCCGGACCGCGTCGAGATCCGGCCGGGATCCACGACCGACGTGTGGCGATACGCCGCCGAGGTGATCCAGGGCGATCCCGACACCGTGGAACCCATCGCCGGCTCCTACCTCGGACCGACCTTCCGATTCCAGCGGGGCCAGCGCGTCCGCTTGGTCTTCGACAACGAGATCCCCGACGAGTCGATCGTGCACTGGCACGGCCTCGATGTGCCAGAGGACATGGACGGACACCCTAGATTCGCGGTGCCGGAAGGCGGCCGCTACGTGTACGAATTCACCGTCGACAACCGCGCCGGTACCTACTGGTACCACCCGCATCCACACGGGCGCACGGGCCCGCAGGTCTACGCCGGGATGGCCGGGCTCATCCTCATCTCCGACGACGAGGAAGATGCGCTCACGCTCCCACGCGGCGAATTCGACATCCCGCTCGTCATCCAGGACCGGACGTTCAACGGCGACGAGTTGGTCTACCTGCCGAATGGCATGATGGATCGGATGATCGGGTTCCTTGGAGACGAGATCCTCGTCAACGGGCACCTCAACGCTGAGTTCCCCGTGGCGACACGGTCCTACCGGCTTCGTGTCCTCAACGGGTCGAACTCACGCATCTACAAGCTTGCGTGGAGCGACGGGACACCGCTGACCATCCTGACGACGGACGGAGGACTGCTCGAGACACCCGTAACCCGGCCGTACGTGACACTGGGTCCCGCCGAGCGTGTGGACCTCTGGGCCGATTTCGCGTCCGATGAGATCGGCCGCACGAGAACCCTCGTCAGCCTCCCGTTTACGGCCCCCCAGATGGGCGGAATGATGGGAGGGACAGCCGCCCTCCCGCTCGGAGCGGGATTCGACGTTGCGTCATTCCCGATCGACAGTGCCGCCGACTCCAGCGACCCACTCCCCGACCGTCTCTCGAACCCGGGTTTCGCTGCGGTTGACGAAGCAGTGAACATCGACAGCCCGCGAGTCGTGACGCTCGCGATGGCGCAGGGGACCTGGACACTCAACGGTCGAACGTTCCAGATGACGAATGTGGCCGAGGAAGAGATCGTCACACACGGCACCACCGAGATCTGGGAGTTCCACAACACCGGCGGAGGCATGGGCGGAGGCATGATGGGCGGAGGCATGGGTGGAGGACTCGCCCATCCGATGCACATGCACGGACAACAGTTCCAGATCCTCGACCGGTCGATCGACAACGATGGGCGCGCTGCCTGGGAGACTGTCAGCGGCGGCTATGTCGACGACGGCTGGAAAGACACCGTCCTCGTCATGCCGGGCGAGAAGGTCCGAGTGCTTCGCCGATTCACGACCTTCCCCGGACTGTTCCTCTACCACTGCCACATCCTCGAGCATGAGGACATGGGGATGATGCGCAATTTCCGCATCGATACCACGTAGGAGCGCCGCGAACGGCGGACGCGCCGTCCCCAACACGTTCGATCGGGACCGCGCCGTCCGATGACGCGAAGACTCTCAGCACGCGTCCATCGTTAGAAGCGCGAGTGACCGTGCTTCGGTGTATGGAGGTGGTCGGTACGCATCCCCGGCGACGCATCCAGGCCGACGCCGACGCCGATCGTCTGACATCGGTTGGGGTCCGTGCACTCCTCAGGATTGAGACCTTTCGCTCGCTCGGTGAGAGCGACGAGTTGACCGCGCGTTGTCTGGAGGCTCTCGATGTGTCGATCGAGGTCATCGAGGTGCCGTTCGAGCAGTTCGATGACGTGCTGGCACGTCCCTTCACCCTCGCTCCTGAGATCGAGGATGGAGGCGATCTCGGTGAGCGTCAACCCCGTCGCCTGAGCATCCCGGATGAACTGCAAACGCAGCACGGCATCATCCCGGTACTCGCGGTACCCGTTCGGAGCACGCTCCGGCTCGGGAAGCAGTTCGATCTCCTCGTAGTAACGGATCGTCTTGGCCGACACTCCGGTTCGTGTACCGAGTTCTCCGATCTTCATGACCTGAAGCCTATCCCAAATAGGCCCTTGACATTCCCCTCGGGTGGAAGGCATACGATCGCGGCATCGAAGCGAGCCAGGACATCGATCACGACGGAGGTTGTCAACTCATGCGCGCTCCTGACCGGTCCGGCCAGAGCAGGGTCGATGTCGTGTTGGTCACTGCACCCCGGTGCCACTTCTGCAACGACGCCGCGGAACTCCTCGAGGATCTCAGAGCACGGTACCGGATCGCGATCCGTGAGGTCGCTTTGCAGAGCGACGAGGGTGCAGACATCGCCGCACGTTTCCGGGTGCCGTTTCCTCCTGTGCTCCTGATCGAGGGCGACTACTTCGGACACGGACGGATCTCGCGGCGAAAGCTCACGAAGGCGCTCGACGCAATGATCGAACCGGACCTCCCCCGATGATTACCGGGCCTTCGACAAGCGGGGGCCGTTGACGTGGAAGGCGTATTCCTCGGCGGATCCCTCATCGCCGCCTTCCTGGCAGGCTCGGTCGCACTCTTCGCACCGTGCTGCATCGTGGTGCTGTTCCCCGCCTATCTGGCCGCGGCGGTCCGGAACAGCCGATGGCGGTTGGTGCCACTCACGTTGGTCTTCGCTGCCGGCATCGCCGTCGTGCTGATCCCGATCACACTCGGGCTCGGGATCCTCACACGCGGCCTACTGCGGTACCACAGCGCAACCTACGTCGCCGGCGGCATACTGATGCTGGTCCTCGCTGGTCTTGCGCTCTCCGGTCGGGGCTGGACCCTTCCGATCATGCGCGGATCCCCGGACGTGCAACGCACCGACTCAGGCGGAGTCTTCGTCCTCGGAGTCTTCTCCGGCGCGGCGTCCGCATGCTGCGCCCCCGTTCTCGCAGGAGTTCTCACGCTGTCAGCCGTCGCACCCACCCTCATCCAGGGCGTCGGAATCGGCCTGGCGTACGTGTTCGGGATGGTATTCCCGCTCGTCCTGCTCGCTCTCGCCTGGGATCGCCTTGGCCCCAAGGGCCGGGATCAGCTCAGAGGCAAGGAGCGGCGCCTCCGCCTGGCCGGCCGGACGCTGACGGTGACGACCCTCGACCTCGTAGCCGCATCGATGTTCAGCGCAATGGGCGTCGCGCTGGTCGTCATCGGGATGACCGGGACGACCCTTGCCCCGACCGCCCAGGTCACAATCGGGACCTGGCTCCAGGACCGCCTCGCACCGTTGGTGGGCTGGCTCGATCCGGTCTCGGACGTCGTCATCGGCCTCGCCCTGGTCGGGGTCGCCGCAGCGGCGGTGGCCATCTCAGGTCGACGACGAAAGCCCGACACACTTGACGAATCCGCTTCAGGAGGGGATTGCCATGAGCAGAAACACGAGACCGCAGAAACGGTCGGACACACAGGCCAAGGCGAACGCTAGGACGAGGCGGCGACCGTCATGGTGGAGTTGGGCGGCGATCGCCGTTCCCGTCTTCGCTTTGGCAGCGGTCATGCTGCTCGGAGGCGGCGACGACTCCGGCAGCGATGATGCGATCGGATCGCCGGCACCCGGCTTCGATCTTCCGACCGCCGATGGAAGCCGTCAGACTCTCGACGGTGTGCTCGCTAACGGGGACGCTCTGCTCTACTTCTCGATGGGCCCTGGGTGCGACGGATGTTTCCACCAGATACCGGAGATCGCTGACGACCTTGCCGAGCAGGGGATCACCCTGGTTCCGGTGATGGTGGATCCCGCACCCCGGGTGGCTACCGAGGCGCAACGCTTTGGGATCGTGACTCCGATCCTCATCGACGCGGACCGGTCGGTGTCTGAGGCCTACGACATGATCGGCGTCTACGGACACCAGGATCGACCGAGCCACAGCTTCGCCCTCGTTGATCAACAGGGTCAGATCAAGTGGGTCAAGCACTACGCGGAGATGTTCGTTCCTCTCGACCGCCTGCTCGCCGACCTCGGAGCTCCGGCTTGAGGGCGCGGACCATCCTCTCTTGCATGCCGCAAGAAACCCGACCCGGGTCACCGCAGCGGGTGATCGCCGGGTAGCCCGAGCGAGCGGCGGAAGGAGAACCGGGCTTCAGGCGGATGGTCGGGGCCGGGCAACGATTTCGCGCCAGATCCCGTTGCGGTTGACTTCGAGGATCTCGAGGCCGGCGGCAGCCACGTTCTCCTCGGTCCGCCGGTTCGCGCGGAATCCGAAGACCCGTCTCGTGAACACGGTTGCCGCATCGGCGAGACGACCCAGGATGCGGTTCCTGGGCCGGACGTGTTCGAGCAGGAGGATCCGGCCATCGGGTCGGACCACTCGTCCGAGTTCGCGCAGCCCTCGCACGGGGTCGGCGACCGAACAGAACACACACGTGCCGACCGCGGCGTCGAACGTCTCATCATCGAACGGGAGGTTCTGCACATCCGCCTCGATGAGTTCGGCCTCCGAGCGAAGAGACCCGGCACGACCCCTCGCTCTGGCCAGCATCTCTGACGACACGTCGATACCGGTGACCTCGACGTTCTCGGGGTAGTAGGGGAGGTTCTTCCCAGTGCCGACACCAACCTCGAGCACGGCTCCGCTGGTGTTCCCTACGAGGCGCTCACGCCGGGCCTTCGTGCCCATCATCTCCATCGGCGCGTCGTAGACGTCGTAGATGCGCGCCATGCGGTTGTAGCGGCGCGTCACGTCAGACTGCTCCGTTGCCATGTCTTCTGGTTCATGTTCCATAACCGTCACCCACCGTCCCTCTCAACTTGAGCGAGTTCGACACTCAGAATCCATCTGTTGGAGTCACACGATCGGTCCGGTGGAATCGGCTGATCAATGGTTGCCGCAGCCACCTTGATCACCGTGACTCCCTGCAGTCTCGGATTCAGGGACATCGATCTTGAAGCCGATGGCGGTGCCGTCCTCGCGATAGTCGATCGTGGCGTCCTCGAGCGCCTCGGCGAGTTCCGACTCCATGACGACCTGCAACGTTCCGTAGGCGAACATGAGATCCTCATCCCGCTGGCCGTCGACCAGTTCGAGTTTCCAACCGTGGACACATCCGTGAGGGCCACGAACCACCGCCACCCGTACTCCGGACGCGGTGTCTTGGGCATCAACGACATCCGCCAGTTTCCGTTGCGCCTCGGGCGTGATCGTGATCATCTCTTCTCCAGTTGGTAGGGGTCTTCGTGTGACCCTAGGCCTTCCCCTCGAATGGAAGGTCAAGTGATTGCTCGTTCCCGATCATCTACGAACAGCCCTCACCGCTCCACGCGGCAAGCCCACCACCGTCTCGTCGATACCCCGCGCCGAACCACCGATCCGGGAATGATCGATCCGACCGCGGTGTTCAGAACGGGTGCGGCCGACCCACAGCAGCGCAACTCCGGCAATCACAGATTTGACCTTCCCCTCGACTGGATGGTTGATAATGGGTCCCCTATGACAACAACGCAAAGAATCACCGCTCCTTCCGACGGAGGCCGCGGCCGGGTACGCGTCCGACACCGACGTCTTCCCAGCACGCGCTGGCTTCTGGCGGCCACCATCATCGGGGCGCTGGCCATCGACCAGACCAGCAAGGAGATCGCACTCCACGCCCTCAGCACGGGTTCCGTCACCTTCGGCGCTCTGCACCTGCATCTCGTCGCCAACCGGGGCATCTTGATGGGCTTCCCCGCCCCCACCGCAGCCATCGTGATCGCGACGATCGGTGTCATCATCATGGCGTTCCGCTCCGCCCGTGGGCCCGACGTCGTCACGATGCTCGCCTACGGCCTCCTCGCGGGCGGAGCGATGGGCAACCTCGTCGACCGTTTCCAGGACCGCCACCTCTTTCTACCCGGTGCAGTGGTCGACTGGATCTCCCTCGGCCGTATCACGTTCAACCTCGCGGATGTGTTCCTCCTCACCGGCGCGATCACATTGCTCTTCTTCGTCAGATCCGACGACACCGAGCCAGTAGCCCATCGGCCTGAGTAGCGTCGTCGCCCACATGCTCGAACTGATCCGAACCCGCGCCATTCTGCTGACACTCGTTGTCGCCTTCGTTGTTCTCGCGGCACTCCCGGCCCTTGCCCAGACGAAAGCCGATGTCGAGAGCGCCGACGCGGAACGGGCGCACGCCTATCAGGATCTCGTTGATGCCAACGAGGCCGTCGGTGCCGCGATCGCCGCGCTCGAAGCGATCGGCGAAGAGCTACACGAACTCGAGGTCACGATCGGTCGCCTCGACACCCAGATCACTACGTACGGAGACGAGGTCGCCGACCTTGAGGAGATCGCTCGCGAGATCGTGCTCGAAGCCTACGTCAACTCGGGCACTGGACTGGTGACGACAGCGATGTCGGTCGACAGTCTCCAGGATCTCGTAGGCAGCCAGGCACTCATTGAGAACGCAGCTGCGTACGACGTCGAGAAACTGATTCGACTCTCCGCCGTGAATCGGGAGATGGAGCGCCTCCTGGCAGAGCTGGACGAGGGACAGGCGAGAGTTGAGGAACTTCTCGTCGCGCAACAAGCCGAGACGGTGCGCCTCGAAGATGCCCGAGTTCACGCCGAGCGGGTGCTCGAGGCCGCCGAGCACGATTATCGGGACGTCGTCGAGGAGTATCGGGCCGAGCTACGACGAAAGGCAGAGGCCGAGGCCGCGCGACGCAGAGCCGCAGCCGCAGCCGCTACCGCGGCAAATCAAGGTGAATCCGCACGGTCTTCGACCGCCGCCGCCGGGCTTCCGACGAGCTCGACCACCGGCGTCGTCTGCCCGGTCGCCGGGAACACGTGGTTCGTGGACACCTGGGGCGCCGCGCGTTCGGGCGGGCGCACCCACAAGGGAACTGACATGGCCGCCGCCTACGGAACGCCGCTTGTCGCGATGTACGCCGGGTCGGT
>JAMBLK010000211.1 GCA_023336855.1 Actinomycetes bacterium | reverse complement strand
GCCGAGGCCACTCCGTGGCGCGATGACACCCTCGTCATCGGGATCGAGCGGGACGGTGAAGCCAAGGCCTATCCCGTGAGCTTCCTGAACGGTCGGGAGATGGTCATCGATCGTATCGCGGGCATTCCCGTGCTCGTCACCTGGTGACCACTCTGTGGAACGGCGATGGTCCATCGCCGCGATCTGAACGGGGAGACGTTCGTCTTCGGTAACCAGGGAGCCTTGTGGGGCAACGCTATGACCTGGTGGGATCACGGTACCGGCAGCGTGTGGAGCCAGCCGTTGGGTGAAGCGATCCTCGGGCCACGCAAAGGTGACCGCCTGGAGCTGTTCCCGTCGTCGATGACAACGTGGGGTGCGTGGAAGAACGACCACCCTGAAACGCTTACGCTCGATGCACCGGGCGGCTTCGATCGAATCTCGCTCCGCAGTGTTGCGATCGTTGTTGACCTGGGTTCTGAGACGGCCGTCTACCCCATTCCGGTTCTGGAACGAGAGCTCGTCATCAATGACACGGTCGCCGGGATCGACATCGCGGTCGTGATGGACGCGAACGTTCCATCACGCTGGGCGGTCTTCAGCAGGGACATCAACGGTACGTTCGTTGACCTTGTCTATCGCGACGGAGCCTTGCTGGACCCGGCTTCCGGAACAGTGTTCGATGTCGTCAGAGGCATCGGGACGGGTGGCACTCTGGACGGCGAGATTCTGGCCCACCTCCCGGCATTCACGTCGTTCCCGAGAGACGTGCCCAAGTTCTGGCCTAACGCACGGTTCTGGGACGAATCCGAGTAGGTTGCCACCTTCACCCGACTCCACCGGCGAGGAGTCTCGCCTCGGGTGAACGGCGTAGTCTCACCATGGCGAGAATGCCCAAGATCGGACCCAACGCGAGCCACGGAAACGCCCACTGCCACCCGAACGCCTCGGCGAAGACGGGGACACCGCGAATGGTGACCAGGGTCAGGAGGAATCCAAGTGCGGTCTGAAGCGTGAGCGCAGTCCCCCGGCGCTCCTCCTTCGCGGTCTCGGTCACCATCGTCGAGAATTGGGCCGAATCGGCGACAACCGTTGCACCCCACACAAGGAAGAGGGGGACGACCAGCAGAGGCGATCGTCCGAACACCAACACGGTCGCGATTGCCGACGCTCCCGAGATAGCCATCGCTCCCCCCGCGATGATCGTTCGGCCGTGGCGATCTGCCATACGACCTGCGACGTACGACGCGGGCCCACCGATCGCGATGATGGCGAACGTCGCGAACGGAACCCACGCGTCGCCGTCACCGCGTTCGGCTGCGCTCGCAGCCAGGAATGCGGCCGTCCACGTCCACATGGCGTAGAGCTCCCACATGTGGCCGAGGTATCCGTAGGTAGACAACCGGACACCTCGATTGCGCACGGCCGCTCCGATGTGCTGAAACGAGAACGGTGACGACGCGACTTCGAACGGTCCGTCGGACACCGTAGAGATCATCAGCACGCCTCCTGCGACGGCCAGAACCGAGGCGCCGATGAGAACACCGCGCCAGTCCAATCCGACGCCACGGATCAAGTGGGGCCCGGCACTGCCGACCGCGAGTGCACCGACGAGAACACCGAGTGCCATTCCGCGACCCTTCTGGAACCATCCAGCCATGGCCTTCATACCGCTGGGGTATGCGCCGGCCAGCGCAACACCGGTCACGAACCGCAGCACGTACGCAAGTTCCACGGTGTTCCCGGTCACGAAGATGACGGCCACGTTGGAGATCGCCCCAACAAGCGCAGCGAAAGTGAAGAGTTTCCTCGCTGCCACCGAATCGGCCAGCCCGGAGATTGCAATGGCAAACGCACCAAGCACGAAACCGATCTGTACAGCCAGCGTCAGCCATGATGATTCGCCGACGGAGAGGCCCCATTGCTCACGAAGCTGAGGGGCGACGGCGGCTGCCGAGAACCACAGGGTCAGCACGAGCAACTGAGAGAGGGCGATCCCGACGAGGGCTCGATTCTGACCGGTAATCGGGGCGTGGTCGGTCATCGCCTCGCTACTCATCGACGGACATTGCGTGCTCGGGCGCTGCCCGTCGTGTTCGTTGTGTCGCAAAAGCGATGATCACAGCCACGACCACGATCGCCACGAATCCGAGTCCCCAGAGAAGCGGAGCGGAAGCGATCGCATTCTGCGCCGTCTGGGAGAGGTTCTCTATGAAGCGGAAAGAAGCGTTGTCGCCGAGCGCCTGTGCCCCCGAGCGAAGGCTTACCGTCCAGAACCACACGATGTAGATCCCCGCCGCGATCAGGATGACTCCCGACACTCTGCTGATGTAGCGAGCCGAGCCACGCAACCGGGCGATGAGCGTCTGCTTCCCGACGGCGATAGCGATGGTGACGGCCATCAACACGACGGCCATCCCAGCGCCGTACGCAACGAAGGTCGCGATACCCGAGACGAACGATCCGCGCGTTACCTGAGTCGCTACGACCGTGAGGAATACGGGAAGGGTGCATGACAGAGAGGCTACGGCATAGGAGATACCGAAGAGGAACACCGAGCGATATCCCCGTCCGGATGCTGCCTTGCCGGCTTTCGGGAGACCTACCTTCAATTCGTATCCTCGGACCAGCGCAATGCCGAGACCGATGACCGCTATGCCGACCACGATCGCCACCCACGGGATCACATTGATCACGACACGGAAGCCGGCGGTGATAAGAATCCCGGCGAGACCGAACACCAAGAGGAAGCCGCTTGACACGATCGCACCGATGAGGAGCGCGCTTCTCAGTGCGCCGGCGCGACTCTGTTCCTCCTCGTCGATCCCCATGAAGTACGACAGGTAGGCCGGCAGCATCGCGAACCCGCAGGGATTCACCGTAGCAACCAATCCTGCCGCAAACGCGAGGGCCAACGGGGCATCGATCATGAGGCGAACGCTTCCTCGATCTTGTCCAACAGTTGGTCCTCTGTCAAAGGACCGTTGTGCTGCTCGACGATGAACCCGTCTGCATCGATGAAGATCGTGAACGGCATCCCGATGCCGCCGAATTCCAGGTACAGATCGCCGAGCGGGTCGTCGCCGAGATCGAAGAGAACCCCCGTCTCTTCGACGAGACGAAGCGCGTCGGCTCGATCGTCCTGGATGTTCAACCCGAGGAAGGCGACTTCATCCCCGAGACTCTGCTGCGCGGGCTTGAAGGCTGCCGCCATCTCGGCGACACACGATGGGCACCAGGAGGCCCAGAAGTTCACGACCAGCGGTTGGCCTTCGTAGTCGGCGAACGTCGCCGACGATCCGTCAAACATCGCGAATTCGGCGACGGGGGCCGGTTGGCGATTGTCGACGGCAACGGTGGAAGCGGGCGATTCGTCGGCCGCCTCGGCACCAGCATGGTTGTCGGTTCCGGAACATGCGGCCGCAACGAGGGCAAGAGCCAGGCCAAGTGAGGCGAGAGTGATCTTTGTCATGCACACGGAACGCTCACCGTGGGTACCACAGGACGACAAGGTCGCTTTTCCGACATTGTGACCGCATGCGCGTTGGGCGCTTCCTCGCCGCTGGGAGGGACACCCCGTCCGTATCGGGCCACCACAACCGGGTTTCACGGGCATTCCGGGACGAAGGTCCCTGTATTGAAGGGTCCCATGCCCCTACGGCGGACGACCAATCGGTGGTTCGATAGCAATGATGCACGAGCAGTACGTTCAGCTTTACAACGCGGTGGGTGTCCCATTCGATCTGGTTCGCCAGTTTCTGGCGGATCAGTCGCTCCCCGCGCTCGACGCACCCCGCAGAGTCGGCGTGGATTGGCTGCGGGAGGGAGACACGCACCTCGATGTTGACCTTGCCGGGCTTCACCTCGTGAAGGACGTCTGCTTCAGCGTGACCGACTTCGCCGACGTTCCGGGTCCGTTACCGATGGGTCGTATCCATCTCTCGTGGGAGCCCGTCGAGCATGAAGACATCTATCCGACCGTGACCGCGGATCTAGAGATCGAACCCATCGACGACCGCCGGACGATGGTCTCTCTGCTTGCCTCCTATCAACCGCCGCTCGGCCGCATCGGTGCAGTCGTCGATCGGGTGGCTATGCACCGCGTCGCCGAGTCTGCTCTGAGGCGATTCTTCGAGGGGTTGCTCACGGAGATCAAGATGAACGCCAGGGCCACATCCGCCTAACTCTGTTCCGCGGGCTTCCGGCTACTCGTCGAGCACGAAACGGATCCTCCGGAACCCTTTCCCCTTCGACTCCGTCTTCGTGATCCGGATGGATCCGACTTCTCCCGTGGAGTGCACGTGGGTTCCGCCGTCTGCCTGACGATCGAGTCCGACGATATCGATGATGCGAACCTCGGTCAACGATGCCGGAAGGAGGCTCACCTTCGTCCTGATGAGGCTCGGATCCTGATCAGCTTCAGCGCGATCGAGGAACGACACTTCGATACGCCGGGCCAGTTCGAGTTGGCGGTTGAGTTCGATCTCAATGGGCTCCCGATCTTCCGGATCCCATTGCGGAATCTCGAAGTCGAGCCTGCCCTCTCCGGGCTTCATGTTCCCTCCGGTCACGGGACTCTG